>JAYUUW010000678.1:0-12939 GCA_043754665.1 Anaerolineales bacterium
CAAATTAACTGTCATTCTGAGCGCAGTCGCGCAGCGCTGATACCAACGCTCCGGTCGCGCGCGAAGAATCTCACCGCTCGACGTTCCCAAACGCCAGTCTATACGCGGTAGTCCCTGATCGCTTGGTCAGTGGTCTATTTCCGATAAACGCTGCTCTTGGTCCCCTGCTACCGCTGGCGGTAGGCGTTGGCGTACTGGCAGGTCAAGTTCATGTACAGGTCGCCCTCGCCCTGGCTCGGCTCAATGGCCGTGCCTTCCACCCACTCATTGAACGACTTGACGATCAGAAAGTCGCCGCCGGTTTCGGCGGTGGCCGCGAAGGTGTCGGCATAGTAGCCGCCCGCCCGCCGGTCGCGCGCGAAGGCCGGCGAGGGATTGCGAAAATCGTTGAGCGTGTTGCCGGCGCGGGTGTCGTCGTAGCCGGGCGCAATGCTGTCGCCCCAATACAGCCCGCCCAGCGGCAGGCCGTCCTGCTGCTCCACCCCGCGCAGCAGGGCGGCATAGCGCGCCTGCTTGAGATAGGCCTGGGGATAGTCGCGGTGGTCGATGCGGTAGACATACAGCCCGTCAAACAGCGGGTTGAAGAGCGTGTACAGGCCTTCGGCCATCCACAGCGTGGTGTGGTTGGGGTCGGTCGCCGCGCGGATGCGGGTCCAGGCGGCCAGCGAGGCGGCGTCGTTGCCGAATGGCCGGTTCATATCGGTGAACAGCAGCAGCGGCCGGCCGCCCACCTGGCGGTAGTTGGGGCTGTCGACCCAGTGCGTCAGCACATAGTTGATCGCGTCGATCATGGCTTGCTCGCCCATGCCGGGCCAGGTGTTGGTCAGCAGCAGCGCCGCGTGCTGCAGCGGTGTGCCGCGCGAGGCCGCGAGGAGCTGTTCGAAGTTGCCTGTGGTGACCGGGTCAAATGGGCCGTACCAGTGGGCGGCAAAGCCATCGAGGCAGGCCTGCTGCGCCTGGGCCACCTGCCGCCGGATGGTGGTCGGATCGGACGACGAATAGGCGCCGGCCGCTGGAATGTCGAAGGTTTTGGTGCCGTCGAACACCGAGGGGTTGTACCAGAGCATGTAGTCGGCCAGCACGAATTTGGGCTGGCCCAGGTGATTGAGCTGCGCCGGAAAGGGCGTGGCGACCACCGCCGTCACCTCGCCGGGCCGGTAGGACGTTCGGCCGCTGGGCCGGACCAGCACCGGCAGATGCACGGTCTGCCCGGCCGCCAGTTCCAGCTTGAGGTAGGCGGCCAGGTCGGCGGTGGGGGCGGGGCCGTTGGCGCGCAGCAGCGCGGCCGGGCGCAGGTGAAAGCGCCGCGCCAGTTCGGCCAGCGTGTCGCCGGGCTGGGCCACATAGCTGGCCGGGGGCACGGTTTCGCGGCTGCCCGCTGCTTGCAGGCGCGTTTCGCCGCGCAGGATGAGCATGGCCGCCAGGCACAGCGCCGACAGCGCTACCCGCCAGGCCCACGGAAACCAGGTCCATAGCCGCACAGTGATCCGCTTAGTTTTCATTCCATAACCAGGTAGCAAGTATAGTGCCTAACACGGCCCCACCGCCTGAGCGCCACATGAATAAGCCGCCGCGCCGCCCCCAGCCCGGCTCATCGCACGGTGAGGCTTTGAGACAATAGACCTGATCGGAAATAGACCGCTGACCAAGCGATCACGGACTACCGCTCACGGACTGGCGTTTGGGAACGTCCAGCGGTGAGATTCTTCGCGCGCGACCGCAGCATGGGTAACGGGCCCGCGCGACTGCGCTCAGAATGACAATTAATTTGCTAGGGTGCGGTCCAGTGGTTGGGAAACCGGGCGCTCACGCCTATTTCCAAGACAGCCTAATGCATCTGACCCTATTCGAAAAAACGCAGCACGAGGGCCGGCCCTCGTGCTGCGTTTTCCCTTCTGTCGGGGTCGGCGCTAGGACAGCGGCAGCGGCCGACCCGCCAAGGCGGTCACCACCGACTGTAGGCACTCAGTTAAAAACTGCTCTAGTCTTTTAGATACGCACTTGTCAGCGATTGCTTGGCGCTCAGCAACTGCCGGGGCGTGCCCTCAAAGATCACCCGGCCGCCCTTGCTCCCGCCTTCGGGCCCCATATCAATGATCCAGTCGGCGTTCTTGATGACGTGCAGATGGTGCTCGATCACGATCACCGTATTGCCGCTGTCCACCAGCCGGTTCATCACCTGCAGCAGATGGCCGATATCCGACATGTGCAGCCCGGTGGTCGGCTCGTCCATCACATAAATGCTGCCCTGCTTGTGCAGTTCGCTGGCCAGCTTAATGCGCTGGCATTCGCCGCCCGACAGCGTGCTCAGCGGCTGGCCCAGCGACAGATAGTCTAGCCCCACATCGCTCATGGCTTGCAGCTTGCGCCGCACTTCCTTGAGCTCCAGAAATTCCAGCGCCTGGGCCACGCTCATGGCCAGCACGTCGGTGATCGATTTGCCATTGAGCTTGTAGGCCAGCACCTCATCTTTGAAGCGCTTGCCGCCGCAGACTTCGCAGGGCGTCTTCACCTCGCTCAGAAAGCCCAGATCGGTGTAAATGACGCCCAGCCCCTGGCAGTTTTCGCAGGCGCCTTTGGAGTTGAAGCTGAACAGCGAGGCGCTGACCTTGTTGGCCGCCGCGAAGGCCTTGCGCAGATCGTCCAAGATGCCGGTGTAGGTGGCCGGGTTCGAGCGGGTAGAGACGCCCACCGCGGCCTGGTCGATGACCACCGCTTCGGGATGCTGCCGCAGGAACACCTGGTTGATGAGCGAGCTTTTGCCCGAGCCGGCCACGCCGGTTACCACGGTCAACACCCCCGTGGGGATGTTCACGCTGACGTCCTGGAGGTTGTTCGCCTTGGCATGGCTGATGCGCAGTTGGCCCGTGGCCGTCCGGAATTCAGCCTTGAGCGGCACCGCCTGCTGCATGTGCCGGCCGGTCAGCGTGCCCGATTTCAGCAGGCCCGCCACGCTGCCCTCAAACACAATCTCGCCGCCGGCGCGGCCCGCCTGCGGCCCCACATCCACCACGTGGTCGGCCACCCGGATGACATCTGGGTCGTGTTCCACTACCAGCACCGTGTTGCCCCGGTCGCGCAGTTGCTGCAGCAGTTCGTTCATGCGGTGCACGTCGCGCGGGTGCATGCCCACGCTGGGCTCATCAAAGATGTACATCACATCCATCAAGCTGCTGCCCAGGTGCTTGACGATCTTCACCCGCTGCGATTCGCCGCCGGAGAGGGTATCGGTGGCCCGGTCGAGGCTGAGGTATTCCAGCCCGATATCCACCAGGTGCTGCAAGCGCCCGACCAGGGCGGTGACGATGGGCGCCGCCACCGGTCCCGGAATGGCCCGGACCACCTCGACCAGTTGACTGACCTCCATCGCCGCCATCTCGGCGATGTTGAGGCCGTTGATCTTGCAGCTCAGGGTGGTCTGGCTCAGGCGGGCGCCGTGGCACACCAGGCACGGGCCGAGCGTCATGTAGGGCGTGACGGCCTTCTGGGTGCGCTCGGACATGGTCTTGAGATCGCGCGTGATGTACTTGTGGGTGAACTTGGCGATGATGCCGTCCCACGTCAGGTTGACGGTCTTGCCGGCGATTTTGGTCGCCACTTTGAAAGACGGCCCGTAGAGCAGGCGCTCCAGGTCGGCCTTCGGATATTTGTCGAGCGGCTTGTCGTTGTCGAACAAGCCGGTCTGGGTGGTAATGTTCCAATCCCAACTGTCGACGGCGTACTCAGGGTACAAGATCGCGCCCTCGTTGAGCGACTTGGAGGTATCGAGGAATAACTCCAGGTCCACGCCGATCTTGCGGCCCAAGCCGTTGCACTCGGGGCACATGCCCTGGGGGTCGTTGAAGCCAAAGACGTTCACCGGCCCGACGTAGGGCTGGCCCACCCGCCAGTACAGCCGGCGCAGGATGGTGTAGATGTCGGTGATGGTGCCCATAGTCGAGTGCGAGCCGCCGCCCAGCCGCTTCTGGTCGACCACGACGGCCATGCTCAGGTTTTCAATCGCGTCGGCGTCGGGCTGGGCGTAGCGCGGCAGGAAGTTGCGCACAAACAGGCTGAAATTCTCGTTCAGCAGCCGCTGCGCCTCGGAGGCAATCGTATCGAACACGATTGAAGACTTCCCCGAGCCCGACACACCGGTGAAGATGGTGATCTTGCGCTTGGGGATGCGCAGGGACACATTCTTGAGGTTATTCTCGCGCGCGCCGCGAATTTCAATGTATTCCTGAGGCATGTTTTCTCCTGATACCCAATAGCCGTCGCCGTGACGACCACGAATTATAAAACATATGAGCTAGCTTTTCAAGCGGGAAATTCGGGGAAGGCGCATTTCAAGCCGGGGCGCTCAGAACATGGCATAGACGGCGCGGCTGGGCGCAGGGCCGAGTAGGTCGCGGCCGAGACGCTTCGCGTCACCGGCCCGAGGGCAGCGCAAGGTCCAACGGCCTGAGGCCGGGTTCAGAATGACAAATCAAGCGGGTGGGTGACGGCTGGCGGTTGGTTAAGCTTAGGGGGCTGGCGCCAGCGCCATGGCGTATTCGTGTGACAAATCTGGAGGGCAGGTGACGGCTGGCGGCTGGTTTAGTCCGCGTTGCGGATTCCTCACCGGCCCGAGGGGAGCGCCAGGTCCAACGACCTGAGGCCGGGTTCGGAATGACAAATCCGGCGGTTGGGTGACGGCGGGCGGCTGTTAGAGCCAAGGGGGATGGAACAGCGCCATGGCGTATTCGGTGTGACAAGTCCGGCGGGCAGGTGGCGGCTGGCGACTGGTTGAGCCGAGGGGCTGGGACAGCGCCCCAGCAGGCGCACCAGCGGGGTGTCTGGGCCGTGATCCAGTGGGGCCAGCCGCCCTAGGCTTCGAGCAGCAGGCCCAGGTGCGCCAGGGTGTGCAGGCAGGTCTCCACCTGGTCGAGCACCAGGCCGGGCTTCTGCACCGGGTCGGTCAATTCCTGGCCGTCCTTCTGCACCGCCAGCGAGGGGTTGGCCAGCACCAGCGCCACCAGCGCGGCATTGTCGCGCGTGCCGTCGAGGAACGGCACGAGATACCAACTCAGCGTGTCGAGGTGGATGTGGTGGTGATAGGGGTTGGTGACGTTGCGGCCAAAGATGGCTTGGAAGCGGGCGCTGGGCAGGGCGGTGGGGCGCTCGGTGGGGGTCAGTGCCAGCGCGGGCGCGAAGGCGTGCAGGTCGACCAGGGCGTTGTCGTGGGTGTAGCCTTGCAGCAGGTTCTGGCCCAGCGCCTCGGCTTCGCGCGTGAGCGTCACGCGGCTCTGGGCGATGGCCGGGTCGGTGTAGGTGCGGGCGCAGGCCTGGGCCACCAGGTCGGTAAACGGCACGGCGCGCGGATGGGCGTTGGCCAGCACCTGCAAGGCGGCCTTGGTCACCGGGTGGGCGGTGGAGAAGGTGTTGCTGCTGCCCTCGGTGGCGAAGGCCTCGTAGGCGGCGCTGGTCAGGTCGGCCTCGGGGTTGGTGGGGCGCAGCGCGGCCCGCACCCCCAGGGCCTTGAGCCGGTAGCTGGGCACGCTGCGGTCGACCGGCGCTTCGCCCTGCACCAGCAGCGATGAGCGAAAGGTGCGGTTCGACAGGAAGTCGAAGAACTGCTCCAGCGCCGTCAGCCCGCTGCTGTACTGCTGCGCCAGCGCCTGGGCGCTGACCGGGATGACGCTTTCGAGCGTCTTGAGGCCCCGGTCGGCGTCGCCCAAGTATTGCAGCCCGTGCTGCTCGACCCGCGCCGCGAACTCGTGAAAGTAGATCGGCAGGTTGCTGTCTTCGAGATACTCGTGATAAATGTAGTCGTCGTCCTGGCTGGCCACAATCTCGGCCTCGGCCCGCAGGATGGCCCCGTAGGCGCTCAGCTCACTGGACTCCGGCGGCGCGACGATTTCGGCCAACGCCCGAATGAACTCGCGGCTCTGGCGGATGCGCTCGCGGGCGTCGGTGATGTGGCGCACATGGTGGAGCAGCATGTCGCGCACGCGCATTTTGTCGTGCCAGCCCGGCATGGTGTTGTAGCTGAGGTAGGCCACGCCGTGCGGCGCGAGGTGCGCGCGGCAGACGGCCAAAATCTTGTCCTGCACTGCGGCCGGCACCCACGAGTACACGCCGTGGCAGAGGATGTAGTCAAACGGGCCGTAGTTGGCATCGATATCCAAGATCGAGGCGTGGCGCAGGGTGAGGTTGGTCAGCCCCAGTTCGGCCACGGCGGCCTGGCCGTCGGCCACCTGCCGGGCGGAGAGGTCGACGCCAACGAACTGGCTGCCGGGCAGGTTGAGGGCCATAGGCAGCAGGTTGTGGCCGTTGGCGCAGCCCAGTTCCAGCACGCGGCAGGCCTCCAGGCGCGGCGGCTCCAGGCCCAGCAGCGCGGCCATGGTGGCCATGCGGTCGGGGTGGGTGCGCACGTGGGTGCGATTGAGATACGGCACTTGATCGTAGCTGTAATGGGCAGTGGGCATGCGGCTATTGTACTCCGGGGCGCCGAGCGCGTCAGGGGTTGGAAATCAACCGCGGATTGGGCCGGCGATGGGGTTTCTTCGAAAACATTAATGTGGAAGCGACGAATTCGGCCCACTTCGGTCTTGCATTTGTCGTGGAAGTGAGTACAATTATCTCGATGGTCCGGTTCGCCGGACTGTCACCCCAACTGCCCCCCCTCAGTTGGGGTTTTTTTGTCCCCCGGCCCGGCGCTCGCCATTAGGCGGCGCTAAAAACGCCTCGGTCCACGTGACCGTTTGAATGCCGCAGCGGCCAAACCAGCGCTGCACGGTGGCTTGGGTGAGGCCCAGCGCCGCCGCCACGGCCGCCTGGCTGCCCAGTTGGTTATACAACTCAATCAAGATCAACCGAATATCGCGCCCGGCCTGGGCGCGCTCTACCGAGCGCATGCGCGCGGTTTTGGGCAGGCGGGCGAGCGTCGGCGGCGGGGCAGCAGTGGGTCG
Organism: Anaerolineales bacterium; assembly: GCA_043754665.1. Classification (GTDB taxonomy): domain Bacteria; phylum Chloroflexota; class Anaerolineae; order Anaerolineales; family UBA6663; genus JADZEK01. The sequence continues at coordinate 6,933 of JAYUUW010000678.1, forward strand.
GGGCATGCGGGCACCTGGGTCAGCGTGCCCTCAGCCTAGGCAGAAATTGTTGTTTTAACAAGGAGCAATTCGTCCGCGCCGGCGGGCGGGGGGCGCTAGCCGGCGGGGGCGTCGAGGACGGGCAGGTTGAGCGTGAAGGTGCTGCCCTGGCCCAGGCGGCTGGTGGCCGTCAGCGCGCCGCCGTGCAGGCGGGCGATGCTCTGGGCAATGGCCAGGCCCGAGCCGGAGCCTTGCTGTTCCATCTTGGCCCGGTCAATCTGGTACAAGGCATCGAAGATTTTGTCGAGCTCGGAGGCGGGCATGCCGATGCCGGTGTCGTCCACATGGATGAGCACGCCCCGGCCGCCGGGCTGGGCGCGCACGGTCACCTGGCCGCCGCTCTTGCGCGAGAACTTGATGGCGTTATCCAGCAGGCGCAGCACGGCATCGAGCAGGTATTCGCGGTCGGCGCGCACCGTGGGCAGCGGCGCGGCCAGGTCTTCGGCCAGGGTCACGTGGCGGGCCTCGGCTTTGGCCCGGCTGCGCTCGAGCGCCACGCCCAACAGCAGCGCCAGGTCGGGCTGGGGGGCGCAGCGGCGCTCAAAGGTGGCCTGGGCCTCGCCGGTTTGCAGTTCCACCAGGAAGATGAAGTCTTCGACCAGGTGGCGCAGGCGCTCGCTGCCGACCTGAATGCCGCGCATGAAGTCTTTGAACTCCTCCGCGCTGACGTTGTTCTCGCGCAGCATGTCGGCGTAAGTGCTGATGTAGGTGAGCGGCGTGCGGAACTCGTGGTTGAGGGTGGTGAGGATGGTGCGCTTGAGGTCGGTGATCTGCCGGCTCTGGGCCGAGATAAGCTGGGCGCGGCGGTTGAGCTTGGCCTGCACCGCCACGATCAGGTCGGCTTCTTCAAACGGCTTGGTAATGTAGTCGTCGGCGCCGAGCATCTTGCCGCGCCGGATGTCGGCCTTCTCGCCTTTGGCGGTGAGGAAGATGAAGGGCAGGGCCACCCAATCGGGGTGGGCGCGCACCTGGCCGTAGAACTGGTAGCCGTCCATGCGCGGCATGTTGATGTCGGAGACGATCAGGTCGGGCAGGCGCTGTTCGAGGGCGGCCAGGCCCTCGTAGCCGTTGCGGGCGGTGATGATCTCGTAGCCCGAAAATTCGAGGATGTCGCGCAGGCCCTCGAGCAGGGCGGCATCATCTTCAACAACAAGAATGACTTCAGACATGGCCGGTACGGGGCAGGCCGAGGCTAGAGGTCGTCCTTGGAGGGTTCGACCGGCAGGCTGGAGAGTTTGTAGCCCCGGCCGCGCTGGGTGAGCAGGTAGCGCGGGCGCGTGGGGTCCGGCTCGATCTTGGCGCGCAGCCGGCTCACCAGCTTCTCAATGCGGGCATCGTCCACCCGGTCGAGGTATTCGCCCCCCCAGACGGCCTCGACGATCATGTCTTTGGTGGTCAGCCGGTCGCGGCGCTCATACAGCAGCCGCATCAGCTTGTATTCCAGGTCGGTGAGGATGGTGACTTTGGCGCCGTCGACCCACACTTCGCCGGCGTCTTCGTCCACGACCACGCCCTGGGCCGAGAGGTTGGGCAAGGCGCTCTGGCGGCGCACGAAGGCGGCAAACAGCTCGGAGAAAAGCTGCTGGCCCTCGGGGTCATCGACAATCAGGCCGAGGGTGCGCAGGCGTTCGCCGTCGGGCCCGGCCAGCCCTTCCTCGGGCGTGGTGACGAGGTGGATCAGGGCGGCCTGCTCATCGGGCCGCAATTGGTTCCAGACCTTGAGGCACTCGGCGCGGGCGGCCAGGTCGCCGGTGAGGCGGCGGGTGTCGGTGGCGCCGTGGGCGAAGCGCAGCGCGGCCTGGGTGAGGGCGCTGAGGAGGCCGAAGTGGCCGCCGGCCAGCCGCAAAATGACGTCCACCGTGGCTTCGTCGAGCGCCTCGCTGCCCTGGTGGTTGAGGATGACCCGGCGGGCGTCGACCGGGGCCAGCAGGCCGAGCGGCATGACATAGCCCACAAACAACTCGGCGAACTCGTTGTCACTGGGGGTGCGGATTTCGGTGAGCAGCCGGGCGGTGGCGGTGACGTAGACCAGGCGGCTGTGGGTGTGGTCTTTGAGGGCGCGCAAGTTCAACAGGGTGCGGTCTTCGAGCACCGAGTAGATTTCATCGAACTCATCGAACAGCAGCACCAGGGTCAGGTCGAGGCGGTTGCAGGTATCGGCCAGGGCGTTGTTGAAGGCCAGCGAGGCCTGAAAGGCTGGGCCGGTGGTGATGCGGTTGTGGTATTCGCGCACAGCCTGCAGCAACTCGACCGGCGGGTTGGGCGAGGTGGCCGGGTCTTCGATGAACTCCAGCAGGCTGCGGACGACAATTTCGTAGAAGCCGGTGGCGCTCAGCTCGACCACGCGGTTGCAGTCGATGTAGACGATGGCGGTGGCGCGGCCGGCGATCTGGTCGAAGTGGGCCTGGCTGTCGGGGGCGGCCAGAGCGCGCATGAAGGGACTCTTGCCGGTGTTGCTGAGGCCAAAGATAGCCACGCAGTTGCCGTCGGCAATGGTGCGTTGCTGGGTGCGCAGTTGGTCGGCGCGCAGGGTGGGGAGGCTCACTGACATGGGCCGTTATTATCTATCAGAATGGCGATTGGGGGAAATGGGAGGTGAGAAGTGGGAGGTCAGAGGTGGGAGGGGCATGGCGTGGAGGTCGGAAGTCGGAGGTCAGAGGTCGGAGGGCAGCGCTGGTGATGACGATGGCGGTTGTCATCACGCTTGCCGCTGTGACCACCAATGAATGGCGGGGCGGCGGTTACGGCGGCGGCAGGACTGGCTTAGTATGCAAAGTAATTGTTGTATCAGCAAGTGGTCGCGAATGGGCGCTTTTCACGTTGGGGGCCGATCTCAATCTGTTCCAGTCGCCTCCCACCTGAATCGTCCCCCACTCTCTCCCTCGAGCGGATTAGACCGTTTCTTCATCACACTACAGCCTTTTGCGATGACCGGGGCGAAATGCGTTATTGCCCTAAACTGAAATGCGCTCGTCGCGAATTCTTTAAGGTTGTTGGGGCGCGGGCGCGCTAGCCGCCGATGAGTTGGCGCAGCAGGTCTTGCCCGAAGGGGGTGAGGAAGAAGGCGACGATGAGGCACAGGCCGATGAGCACGATGCCGACGCAGCCTAGCCCGAGGATGATCGGCAGACCCAGGCCGCGCCGGGGCCGGGCGGGCGGCACATAGGCGGCGGGGGCGGCGAGGTTGGGCGGCAGCGGCGCGGCGCGGGTGGGCGCTTGCTGCGGTTCGGGCGCGCGCATGGTCATGGGGGGCGGGGTGCCGCCGGTGGTATCCATGACCGGCGGCTCGACCAGGGTTTCCATGTCGGCGGCGCTGGTGGCGGCGCCGTCGAGCGTGAACAGGCTGTCGCCGATTTGCAGTTGGTCGCCGGCGCGCAGGGTGCGGGTTTGGCCGGGGTCGAGGCGGGTGCCATTGACGAAGGTGCCGTTGGAGGCATGCTCGTCGCGCACTTGCACGCTGCCCCGGTCGACCCACACGGCGGCGTGCACGCGTGAGACGAGCGAGTCGGGCGGGCGGATTTGGCAGGTCTCGTCGCGGCCGATGTACAGCAGCCGGTCGAGCACGTACGCGGGACCGTGGGCAGAACGCAGGCGAAAGGGCATTAGAACACGCGCAGGGCGAGGTAGGCGACCAACAGGCCGAGCAGCACGCCGCCGATGACCTCGCGCGGGGTGTGGCCCAGCACTTCCTTAAGCTCTTTCTCGGCCAGCGGGTGGCCGGTGAGCAATTCGTCGATCATCAGGTTCAGCACACGGGCATGGTCGCCGGCGTGGCGGCGCACGCCGGTGGCGTCGTAGATCACCACCATGGCCAGCACGCTGGCGATGGCGAAGGCAGCCGACTGAAAGCCCTCCTGCAAGCCTACGCCGCCGGCGATGCCGGTGACCAGCGCCGTGTGCGAGGACGGCATGCCGCCGGCGCTGAACAGCAGGCCCCAATCCCAGTGGCGGTGGAGCACATAGTTGAGCGGCACCTTGACCACCTGGGCGATGGTCCAGGCGATGACGGCGGCCAGCAAGATGCGGTTGGCCAGCAGCCCGGCGAGCGCGCCCGTCATCGGCTAGCGCTCATCGGGCGCGAAGGCTTGCAGTTGGTAGCCGCCGCCGGGGCGGGGGGCCAACTGCTGCACTTTGAGGTCGGCGGTGTCGAGCAGTTGCTGGCAGCGGGCCGAGAGGGCCTGGCCGCGCTCGAACAGCGCCAGCGACTCGTCGAGCGTCAGGCTGCCGTCTTCGAGCTGGCGTACCACCTCCTCCAACTCGGCGAAGGCGTCTTCAAAGCTCAGCGTGTCAGGGGCGGCGGTGGGTTTGGGCTTGGCCTTAGCGGGCATGGCGTTCCTCGGGCGCGGGGCGGCGCCATTAATCAGCGTGTACGGTAAATTCGCCGGCGTGCACTTGCACGCGCAGCGCCTGGCCGGGCGTCACGGCGGCGGCTTGCCGCACCACGTCCCCAGTGAGGGTGGTGACGACGGCAAAGCCCCGCGCCAGCACGGCACGCGGGTTGACGGTGCCGAGCGCCTGGCGCAGGCCCTGCCAGCGGGCGCGGTCGAGCGCCACGCGGTAGCCCAGGGCGGCCCCGGCGCGGGCGCTGAAGTCGTCAAGCCGCTGGCGGGCGCTGCGGAGCTGGTTGTTCGGCGAGAGGCCGCGCAGGGCCGCCTGGCGCTCGGCCAGCGCCCAGGCCAGGTCGCGGGTATGGGCTTGCAGCGCTTCGGCCAGCCGCAGCGTGAGGGCGGCATGGTCGAGCACCAACTGCTGCCGGTCGGGTGTGACCAGTTCGGCGGCGGCCGAGGGCGTGGGCGCGCGCAGGTCGGCGGCGAAGTCGGCGATGGTGAAGTCGGTTTCGTGGCCGACGCCGCTGACCACCGGCACGGGGCAGGCGGCGATGGCGCGCGCTACGCGCTCGTCGTTGAAGCACCACAGGTCTTCGAGCGCGCCGCCGCCCCGGGCGACGATGATGACATCCGGCTCACAGGCGGCGCAGGCGGCCAGCGCGGCCACGATCTGCGGCGGGGCCTCATTGCCCTGCACCGGCGTGGGCGCGAGAATGACCTCGGCCAGCGGCCAGCGGCGGCGCAGCACGTTGAGCATATCGCGCAGGGCGGCGGCGGCGGGCGAGGTGACCAGGCCGATGCGGCGCGGGCTGGCGGGCAGCGGGCGTTTGCGCTCGGGGGCGAACAGGCCCTCAGCTTCGAGCTGGGCTTTGAGGCGCACAAATTCGCGGTAGAGCACGCCCTCGCCGGCCGGCTGGAGCAGGGCCACATCGAGCTGATATTGGCCGCGGGTTTCGTAGAGGGTGACGCTGCCCAGCGCCACGACCGCGTCGCCGTCGCGCGGGAGGAAGGGCTGGCGCTCGGCGCGGGTGCGCCACAGCACGCAGTTGATCTGGGCGCTGCCGTCCTTGAGGGTGAAGTACCAGTGGCCGGAGGGGTACGCCTTAAAGCCGGAGATTTCACCGCTGACGCGCAGGTCTTGCAGGCGGTAGTCGGTCTCCAGAGTTTGTTTGACGTAGCGGTTGAGCGTGCTCACCGTCCACAGGTCGGGCATGGGGGGATGGTAGACCAGAGGGGGGATTTGGTCAATTGGGAGGTGAGAGGTGGGAGGTGGGAGGTGAGAAGTGAGAAGTGAGAAGTGGGAGGTGAGAAGTGAGAAGTGGGAGGTGGGAGGTCAGAGGTCGGAAGTCGGAAGTCGGAAGTCGGAAGTCGGAGGTCGGAAGTCTGAGGGAAGCGACATAGTTAAGAAGTCAGACGAGTTACGAAAGAAGTACACCTGGTTTTATGATGATTACATGGAGCAGATGTTGAGCGTGGGCTCCCCTGCTGCTGGACCAGCTTATTTAAATACTCTGGCTACTGTTTTACAAAACAAGGATTATCTGGAATTGAAGTCTTCGGTTGAGAAAACTTTCCCTGAATTGAGCACCCAGGAAGCTCAGCTCAACGATGCTTTCAAACATGTCCTCTATTATTATCCA
>JAYUUW010000679.1:0-7482 GCA_043754665.1 Anaerolineales bacterium
GCGCTGCTGCCCGCGCCGCTGATCCTGGGCTGGTGGACCTTTGACGGGCTGACGACGTTCTGCATGCTGCTGGGCCTGTGGGCGCTGCTGGAAGGCCGCGACCACGCGCGCCGCGATGGCTGGCTGGTGGCGGGCATTGGGCTGGGGGCTATGGTCAAGCTGGTGCCGGGGTTGCTGCTGCCGGTGGTGTGGGCGGCGCGGCCTCCGAAGCGGGCGCTGGCAGTCTCGGCGGCGGCGGGCGCTGTGGCGCTGCTTGTGCTCGGGCCGTTCCTGCTGCGCGCTCCGGCCATCACCGTGGCCTCGCTGGCGGCGCAGGTGTCCAAGTCGTCGTATGCCACGGTGTGGGCCATGATCGACGGCAATCTGGCGGACGACGACGGCCAGCCCATTACCGGCAACTTTGGGCCACTGGCCCAGCACTTTGATCTGGCCTGGGCCACAAAGCTACAGCACGCGCCCAGCCGGGTGCCGGGTTGGCTGGGCATCGGCGTATTCGGGGCGCTCTACCTCGCGGTCTGGGTGCGGGTGCGCCGCGCCGGGCCGCAGGGCGTGAGCGATCAGCGGCTCGTGGCGCTGTTCGCGTTCACCTGGGCGATCTTTGTGCTGTGGTCGAAGGGCTGGAGCCCGCAATGGCAGCAGATGCTGGTGCCGCTGATCTTGCTGGTGCAGCCCAACCGCCAGGGCCTGTTGTTCGCGCTGGTGCTGGCGGGGGTGAGCTTCTTAGAGTGGCCGATCATGCTGTCGCGCGGGCTGGCGTGGGGGTACTTAGTGACGGTGCCGCTGCGGACGCTGCTGATGGTGGTGTGGGCGCTGGAGCTAGGGCAGGGGCTGGTGAAGGCGGAGGCGGAGGCGGCGGTGGGCAGTCGGCAGTAAGCAGTCGATAGTCGGAAGAGAACGCCGCCACGCCTTGGCATTGTTACCACGCTCACCAAGATGTGCTTGGGTCTGGTTTGCGCCATGTGTCGTTTCGGCGCAGCCTTGCATAGGGCCGTTCGCCTGTCCCGAACGTTCTTGTCGGGGCGAGAACGGCCGGCGCTCGCTACCGACAAGACGCCGTCCATATACCTGCAACCTGCTCTAGTAACCAGAGCAAGTTTGTTATAAAACGGTTAGAATATGAAACGCCCTCGTGTGTGGCCGCAAGGACAGGAATGCTAATGGAGCTTGGCCAGTGCGCTTAGCGGGCACGGCGCGGTGGGGCGGCTCTACGCGGCGCGACCTGGCGCTGCTGCTGGCGCTGGGCCTGGTGGTCAACACCCTGGCGGCGCGCTGGATCACGCTGCCGGGCTACACCGACGCTTACTATTATTTCGGCAGCGCGGTGCAGTTGGCGCGCGGGCAGGGCTTCACCGAGCCGTACTTGTGGAACTACCTCGGCCCGACCGACGTGGCGGCTGACGCGGCGCGCCGCTGGCCGAGCCATCTGTATTGGATGCCGCTGCCGGCCCTGATCGCCGCGCCGGGGATGGCGGCGGCCGAGGCGGTGGCGGGGCGGGCGCTGGATCATGCGGCGCTGTTTCGCGCGGCGCAGGTGTCGTTCGTGGCGCTGGCGGTGCTGCTGCCGCTGTTGAGCCATGCCGCCGCCCTGGCGCTGACAGGCAACCGCCGCCATGCCTGGGCCGCGGCGCTGCTCACGCTGTTCAGCCCGTACTACCTCATCTATTGGACGACGACGGAGTCGTTCGCGCTGTACGGCGTGGCGGCGGCGGGTGCGCTCCTGGCCGGCTACCAGGCGGCGCGGTCGCCAACGCACTCCGGGCGCTGGCTGTTCGCGGCGGGCATTGGCGCGGGGCTGGCGCACCTAACCCGGGCCGATGGCGTGTTGGTCGGCGCGTGCCTCGGCCTGTGGTGGATGGCGTCTGGAGTGCCCTTAAGGCAGTGGCGGGCAGCGGCCGACAGGCGTAAGCTAGAGGGGCTGGCGGTGTTGGCGGGGGGCTACGCCCTCGTAATGGGGCCGTGGTTCGTGCGCAACCTGCTGACCGTGGGCGCGCTGTTGCCGGCCGGCGGGCTGCGGACGGCGTGGCTGGTCGACTACAACGACCTGTTCACGCTGCACCCCGCGACGCTCACGGCGGCGCGCTACTTCGCCACCGGGTGGGCGGCGATCCTGGCGGGCAAGTGGGCGGCGCTGCAAACCAACGCGGCCTCCTTCGCGGCGGTGCAGACCAACCTCATCGGCTTGCCGCTGCTGGCGGCGGGCGCGTGGCGGCTGCGGCGGCACCCGCTGCTGCACCTCACCGGCCTGTACGCGCTGGCATTGTTCGGCCTGATGACCTTCGTGTTCACCCTGCCCGGGGAGCGCGGCGGCTTCCTGCATTCGAGCGTGGCGCTGCTGCCGGTGGGCTGGGCGGTCATGCTCGCCGGGTTAGACGCGGCGGTGGAAGGTGTGGCGCGGCGGCTGAAGCATTGGCAGCCGGCCAAGGCGCAGCCCGTGTTCACCGCGCTGCTGGTGCTGGTGAGCATAGCGCTGGCGGCCTACCTCACCGTGCCACATCTGCGTGGCTGGGCCGGGCGCGATGCGGTCTACCGCGACGCCGGGAACATCGTGCTGGCCGATCTGGTGGCCGTCAACGACCCGCCGGGGTGGTACTACCAGACCGGCCAGCCCGCCATCGTCATCCCCAGCGGCGGGCGCGCTGACTTGCTGGCGGCCATGCGGCGCTATGGCGCGCGCTGGCTGGTGTTGGATATCAATCACGGGCCGGAGCTCGCCGCGCTGTATGCCGCGCCCGCCGCCGACCCCGACCTGACGCTGGTGGCCACGCTCGGCGGCCCCGCTGCGCCCGTGTATGTCTTGGAGTTATCCGCCTCACCATGAATCGTTGGCAGCCGCATCCCCTGTGGGTCTACCTGGCCCTGGCCGTTTTATCGGTCGGGCTGTACGTGGCCGTCAGTCGGCGGGCGGGCGAGGTGGGCTTTCCGCTCGACGACGCCTGGATCCACCAGACCTATGCCCGCAACCTCGGCCAGCACGGTGAGTTCGCTTTTGTGCCGGGGCAGCCCTCGGCCGGGTCAACCGCGCCCTTGTGGACCGGGCTGTTGGCCGTGGGCCATGCGCTGAAGTTCGAACCGCTGGCGTGGGCCTATGTGGCCGGCATGCTGCTGCTGGCGCTGACGGCCTGGCTGGTGCATCGCTGGGTGCTCAACCTGCTGGCACCGGCGCGCGGGGCGGCCTGGGCCGCGTGGGGGGCCGGGCTGCTGGTGGTGGCCGAGTGGCATCTGGTATGGTCGGCGGCCTCGGGCATGGAAACCCTGCTGCTGGCCCTGCTGGCGCTGGTGGTGTTCAGCGGGGGCACGCGCCTCCACTGGCCGGCGCTGGGGCTGGCGGCCGGGCTGGCGGTGTGGGTGCGGCCCGACGGTCTGTTGCTGGCGCCCCTCTTGGTTGCGCGCTGGTTCGGGCCAGGCGAGCATCGCCGGCGGCGCTTCTGGCTCAACCTGCTAACGTGCGCCGGGCTGATCGCGGCCTACCTGGGCGTTAATTTGGCGCTGAGCGGCACGCTGTGGCCGAACACGCTGTACGCCAAGCAAGCCGAGTATGCCGTGCTGACCCAAGCGCCGCTGCTAGCGCGCCTATGGCAGGTGGCGGTGCAGCCCTTCGTCGGCGTGGCGGCGGTGCTGGCGCCGGGGCTCATCGCCCTGCTCGCGGCGCGCTGGCAGCCGGCCGAAGGTCAGCCCGGCGAGGGACGGGTGGGGCGCTTATGGCCGGTGGCGCTGCCGCTGGCCTGGGCCGCCGCCGTCATCGGCGCGTATGCGCTGCGCCTGCCGGTCACCTATCAGCATGGGCGCTACCTCATGCCGCTCATCCCGGTGCTCATTGCGCTCGGCGCGGCGGGGCTGGGCGGGTGGCTGCGGCCCCGGTCGCGCCGGACCTGGCGGCGGGTGGTCAGCCGCACCTGGCTGGCGGCCGGCGTGCTGGTGGCCGCCGGGTTCTGGGTGTTGGGTGCGCAAGCCTACGCCCGCGATGTGCAAATCATCCAGACCGAGATGGTGCGGACGGCCAGGTGGCTGAACGCGAACACCGCGCCCGGTGACCTGATCGCCGCGCACGACATTGGCGCGCTGGGCTATTTTGGCGAACGGCCAATCCTCGACCTGGCAGGTCTGGTTTCGCCCGCAGTGATCGATTTCATGCGCGACGAGGCGCAGTTGGCGGCCTGGCTCGACGCGGCGGGCGCGGACTACCTGATGGCCTTTCCAGAATGGTACCCGGCGCTGGTGGCCGGGCCGCAGGCGGAGCCGGTGTTTGTCTCGGGGGGCGCGGCCAGCCCGGCGGCCGGCGGCGAGAATATGGTGGTGTATCGGTGGAGAGGCAAATAAAAGAGATAGAGAACGAGAAAAAGCCAGGCCCGAGATGTTAGCGGCGAACGGGCGTGTCGGGTGGGAGCAAGCCCGGGGCCGGGCAGCGGATGTGCCTGGAGGGGACCTTTTGGGAGTAGTACTCAGTTGGTACCCGGTTTGCGCGTGGTTAGAGCCTCTGCTATACTCCCCAGGCGGTGGCACGTGGCCGGCTCACTCAAAGCGTGTCTGGGATGATTGATGGATAAAATCAGCATTCTCGTAGTAGACGATCACCCCTTGTTTCGACAAGGGTTGCGCGATCTACTGCGCAACGAACCCGATCTGGAAGTGGTGGGCGAAGGCGCCGACGGGCAGGAAGCAATTGACCTGACCCACGCCTTGCAGCCAGACGCCCTCATACTCGATATAAACCTGCCCGGGCTGAACGGCCTCCAGGTCACGCGGCAATTGCGCAGCGAACGCAGCACCGCCGCTGTGGTGATGCTGACCGCCTACGACGATGCCGAACAAATTTTGCACGCCTTTCGCGCCGGCGGGTCGGCCTATTGCCCCAAAGACGTGCCGCCCAGCAAGCTGGTGCAGGTGGTGCGCCTGGTGGTGCAAGGCAACTATGTGGTCGGCGACCAGGTATTTGATAAAGACGGCCTGCAAGCCTGGCTTGAAACCAGCGTGGAGCAGGCCGGGCGGCCGTATGTCGATGACACCCGCGAAGCGTTCTCGCCGCTGTCGCCGCGCGAGATGGAAATTCTGCAATACGTGACGCGTGGGCTAAGCAACAAAGAAATCGCGCTGTCGCTCGGCATCAGCCACCAAACGGTGAAGAACCACATGACGGCGATTTTGCACAAGCTGAAAGTGGAAGACCGCACCCAAGCGGCCGTGTATGCCCTCCGGCGCGGCTGGGTGCGGCTGCAAGGCTAACGAGGAATTGGACTGATGGCACAAGCCCCGGCTAGCTTGAACACCCTCGCGGAATTTACCGCGCTCACCGAGCAGGAGCAGGCGCGCGCCCAGCAAGAGCTGCGCGAGCTGAACCGCATGATCGACCAGAGCCGCGGCGAGGTCGAAAAGCTGGCGCAGCGCAACGCCGCCATTGCCGCCCACCTGCGCCAAATTCAGGGCAACCTGGAAAACATTGCCCGGGCCGACCTCAAAACGGCCTACGAAGCGGCGGCCGACGCCCAGCAGCGGTTGTTTACCATGCGCGGCCAACTCGAGAAACTCCAGGGCGAACAAGCCAATTTGGAGCGTTTGGCAAGCCACTTGCAACGGACCCTGGTGACCTTGCGCGGCCTGGAGCCGGCCAAGATTGAGGGCGACGGCAGTTCGGTCATCGTGCGCATCGTTGAAGCGCAGGAAGGCGAGCGGCAGCGGCTGTCACGCCAGATCCACGATGGTCCGGCGCAGGCGCTGTCGAACTTCATCCTGCAAACCGAAATCGCCATGCGCCTGTTCGACATCGACGCCGAGCGGGCGCGGGCTGAACTGAAAAGCCTGAAGGCCTCGGCCACCACCACCTTCCAGAAGGTGCGCGACTTCATCTTCGACCTGCGCCCGATGATGCTCGACGACCTGGGGTTGGTGCCAACGGTGCGGCGCTATGTGGATGCCTTCAAGGAAAAGACCGGCTTGCAGGTGCAGTTGACCGTCACCGGGGCCGACTACCGGCTGGAGCCGGCGCGCGAGGCGGTGGTGTTCCGCGCCATACAAGAATTGCTGACCAACGTGCGGCTGCACGCCCAGGCCACGCAGGTGCGGCTGTCGCTCGATTTTGACACGCACCGGGTGCGGGTGCTGGTCGAGGACAACGGCAAGGGCTTTGACCCGCAGACCGTGGTGTCGAGCAAGACCAAGGCCAGCGGGTTGGCCACGCTGCGCGAGCGCATGGAATTGCTGGCCGGGCTGTTTCAGCCCGACAGCCACGCTGGGCAGGGCACGCGCATGGTGCTCGAAGTGCCGGCCGGACCGCGCCCCGAATAGGCGCGGCTTTACAATCGGGTATGGGTCAGCGGGTCGCTGCGGCGGCCAGACTTGACTTTTCATTCGCAGGCAGTAGTATTCGCTCGGCCCATGAGGGCTACCGCGAGGAGGATTTATGCGACGGGGACGCTTTCTGATTTTGATAGCGTTGCTGCTGGTACTGAGCGCGGCGGGCATTTTTGTGGCCTTCCAGTTCAGCGGGAATGGGCTGTTTAACCCGGCCCAACCGACCAGCGCAGCGGCCAATGGCGAGGCTTCGCCGGTGCCGGTAACGGCCACGCCGGAGCAGTTCCTCCAAATCATCGCGGCCGGCCAAACGCTGGAGCGCGGCGTGGTCATCCCCACGGAGGCGATTATCGCCGTGCCGTGGCCGACCTCGATTGTGCCGCCGTCGGCCATCACCGACGCCAGCCAGGTGGTGGGCACGCGCGCCCGCTTCACCATCGCGCGCGGCGAGCCGATCTTCTCGACCATGATCGTCGAGAGCCTGCTGCAATTGTCGCCGGCCGGCTCCGACGCCGCCGCGCGCATCCCGCCGGGCTACGTCGCCATCTCCATCCCGTACAATCGCAACAACGGCGTGGCCTACGGCGTCAAAGACGGCGATCATGTCAACGTCATCGTCTCCTGGGCGATGGTGGATATCGACCAGAACTTCCAGACCCTGCTGCCGAACCTGAGCACGGTGTTGTCGCCGCCGAACCCCGACGGCACGCTGCCGGTGGGCATCAGCACGGTGTCGGTGGTCAACAGCGGCGGCGCGCACATCCCCACGATTGTGGGGCGGGGCGAGGCCGGCGTGAACACCAGCGAGGACTTCTACGTTATCCCCTCGGAGACGCAGCGGCCCCGCCTGGTGACCCAGGGCATCATTCAAGATGCGCTGGTGCTGCGGGTGGGTGAGTTCGGCCCGCAAGAGCCGGAAGTGATTTACCCGACCGAGACGCCCAACCCCGATGTGACCTCCGCGCCGCCGACGGCCGTGCCGCCGACCCCGGTGCCGGACCTGATCACGCTGGTGGTGTCGCCGCAGGACGCCCTGCTGCTCAACTACATCAACCGCATCGTCGAACGCTACCCCGCCGCGGTGGTGGTGACCCTGGCCCTGCGCTCGGCCGGGGATACCTCCCAGGTGGATACGGAGAGCGTGACCCTGCAATACATGTTCGAGCGCTTCAACATCGCGCTGCCGGCGAAACTGAA
>JAYUUW010000680.1:0-4735 GCA_043754665.1 Anaerolineales bacterium
CCACCCCGGCGCGCAGCAGTTCCCAAAAGGCCGCCGGGCTGTCCGCGCCGCCCGGGAAGCGGCAGCCCAGCCCCACGATCGCGATCGGCTCGGAGGCCAACAGCGCGAAGCTGTCGTTCTCAGCGCGGATGCGCTGGGCGAGCAGGGCCAGCTTGAGGGCAGACAGGCCGGAGACCGGCTGCGGCGCGGTCATGTCAGGCGTCCCGGCGGCTGACCGCCCGCCAGCAGCGCGTGCAGCGCTTCGGCCTCGGAGAGCTGCTCAAGCTCGGCGAGCGTCTGCTGCGACGGCAAATCGGAAACCAGCGGCGTGGTCGGCGCAGGCTCCACGGGGCTGAGTTCGACCACTGGTTCGCTCACCGGCTGACCGTCAAACGACAGGCCCATCCGCTCCGCCAGGTGCGGCGCGAGGGCCGCAATGGTGGGATGACCCCAGACCAGCGTGGCCGGCAGGGTGAGTCCCAGGCTCGCCTCCAGCCGGTTACGATACTCCAGCGCCAGAAGCGACTCGAAACCGATGGCGCTCAGCGGGCGCTGGGGATCAATCTGCCCGCGGTCGATGCGCAGCACCTGCGCCATCTGATCAATCAGGTGCGCTTCCAGCAGCCGGCGGCGGTCAGCGGGCGCGGCCTGCCACAGCGCGGCCCGCACCGACGACGCTCCCGGAGCGGCCGGCTCGTCCGCTTCCTCGGGCAGCAGGGCAAACAGCGGCGAGCTCGCCACCTTCGGATAGAACTGGCGCCACTGGCGCACATTAAACGGCATGGCGCCCACTTGAGCCGGAGGAGAGGCCAAGAGCAAGCCCAGGAGCCCCAGCCCCTGCGCGGGGGTCAGGCTCGGCACGCCGCGCGTCGCCAAGCGTTGGCCGCGGTTAGTCTGCGCGGCGGCCAATCCGACTTCAGCCCACGGCCCCCAGTCAATGCTCAGCGCCGGCTGGGCATGGGCGCGGCGATAGTGCGCCAGCGCGTCGAGGAACGCGTTGGCCGCGGCATAGTTGGCCTGCCCGGGCGATCCCAACAAACCGGCGACCGACGAGAATAAGATGAAGCACTCCAGCGGGTCGGTCTGGGTCAGTGTGTGCAGATGCCACGCGCCGGCCACCTTGGGCGCGAGCACGCGCCGCAATCGTTCGGAGGTGAGGTGCAGCAGCAGCCCATCGTCCAGAATGCCCGCCGCATGGATCACGCCGACGAGAGGCGGCAAGGCCTGCCGTAACTGATTCAAGGCCGCGGCGAGTTGATGCGCGTCAGAGACATCGGCCTGCAGGATGAGCACCTGGGCCCCGCGCGCCCGCAGCGCCTCAACCGCTTGCGCCGCCGGCTCGCTTGGCACCGACCGGCCCAGCAGCGCCAGGTGGCGCGCCCCCTGCGCCACGAGCCATTCGGCCACCTTCAGCCCCAGCCCGCCCAGCCCCCCCGTGATCAGATAGCTTCCAGCAGCTTGAACCTGAATGTGGGTCGCGTCAACCGCTGGAGCGATGGGCGTTTGGGCCGCGCCCTGGAGCGAGACCACGAGCTTGCCGATGTGCTGCGCCTGCGCCATCGTGCGAAAGGCCGCCGCGGCCTCGCCGATGGGCACCACCGTGGTCGGATTAGTAGGGCGCAGCTCGCCGCGCTCAAAGCGCAGCATGAGGTCTTGGAAGAGCGCCTGAAAGCGCGCTGGTCGTTCCGACGCCAGGCCGCGCAGGTCCACCAGGGCAAACGACAGATTGCGTAAGAACGGGCGGGCTGGCAAGGGGTGGTCGGCATAGTAGTCGCGCTTGCCCAACTCAACAAAGCGCCCATAGGGCCGTAGCAGTTCCAGGCTGGCCGCGATGAACGGGCCGGCCAGGCTGTTGAGCACCACGTCCACCCCTTCGCCGCCCGTCGCCGCGCGGAAGTCTTGCATGAACGCCAGCGAGCGCGAGTCGGCCACGTGGGCTACGCCGAGCGAGCGCAGCCAATCGCGCTTGGCGGGGCTGCCGGCGGTGGCGAACACCACGGCCCCCACCTGTTGGGAAATCTGGACCGCGGCCAGCCCCACGCCCCCCGCCGCGGCATGGATCATGACGCGCTCGCCCAGGGCGAGGTGGGCGATGTGGCGCAGCGCATAGTCGGCCGTTAAGAAAGCGAGCGGCAGCCCGGCGGCGGCCTCCGCCGTCAGACCGGCGGGCCGCGGCACCACCTGGTGGCGCGGTGTGGTGACGAAGCGGCCCAGGCTCCGCGGGGCCACCGCCACCACCGCCTGGCCGACCGCCAAATCGTCCACACCGGCCCCGAGCGCCACCACCTGGCCGGCGCACTCGCTGCCAAGGCGTGGACCCGCGTCATCCGCTCCGAGCGCGTCATCGGGGAGCGCGGCAAGGGCCAGCAGCACATCGAGGAAATTCAGGCCGGCGGCCTCGACCGCAATCTCGACCTCGCCTGGGCCGGGGGCACGGCGCTCAGCCGCGCGCAGCGTCAAAGCGTCCAGCATGCCCGGCCGCCGGGTCTCCAACCGAAACGGCCGCTCGCCCGCGGGCGCGAAGTCGGAAAGGGAGGGGGACAGTCCCAGGTCGGGTGTCCAGCGGGCCAGCCGCGCCACAAGGCGCAGGCCGCCCCGCAGCGCGACCGCTTGCTCGCGATCGGCCGACCGCAGCTCACGCAGCAGCGCCTGGGCTTCGCCGGTCTCGCCGCCGGCCTCGAGATCAACCAGCGTGCAGTCTAACTCCGGATGCTCGTAGGCCATCGTCCGCCCGAGGCCCCACAGCGGCGACTGGGCCAGCGCCAGCGCCTGGTCGGTGAGCGTCACCCGCTGCACGCCGCGCGTCACCAGCCACAGGCGGGGCGCATCGCGCCATCCGGTGTGCGCCAGCGCCTGCACCAAATGGATGACGCCCAGACAACCAACCTCCACCGCCTCAGCTAGCCTGCCTAAAGGATCACCGGGCGGCGTTTCCAGCGCCCACAAATAGACGATGCCACCGACTGGCGGGCGCCGCGCCCCGGAAGGCTGGACACCCGTAAGTTCCTTGAGCAGCTTGACAAACGACTCAGGCTGCGACGGATCCAGCGCGTAATGGTCGGTGCCGAGCGCCTGGAAGGCCGGCCCCCGCGTGACGCTGACAACCTGATCGCCGGGGGCGCGCAGGGAGGCGGCCAGGTCGCCCCCCGGCCCGGAGGGCGCTCCCAGAATGAGCCAGGTGCGCGGGTGGGCGAGGGCCGGGGCCGGCGGCACTGGCGAAGGCGCTTCAGCCGGCACCCACCGCAGTTCGTGCAGCCAAGCGGCGAGGGCGGCGGGCGAAGCCTGCGCTCCGCGCGCGGAGTCCACGCGCTGCAGGCGGAGGCCGCGCAGGCGACCCACGAGATGACCCGTTTCAGCGAACACATCCAGATCCGCGCTAAGTTCGTTGTCCGCCGCCCGGTCGGCGGCGAGGCGCGCATGGCTCCACAAGCGGCCGGCGGTCTGGCCCGGCATCCACACGCTCGCGACGCCGGCCGGCAGGTAAGTGTCGTCCGCCGCGCCGCCGCGGCCCGCGCGCGGGATGGCCGCGCCCATGACTTGCAGACAGGCATCGAGCAGCGCGGGGTGAATAACATCGCTCGGCTCGGCGGCGACGAGCGCAGCGGGCACGTGGATGAGGCCAATGGCCTCGCCCGCGCGCCGCCAAATCTGCTCGACGCCGCGGAAGCGCTCGCCGTACTGCAAGCCCTGCGCCTCCAACGTCGCATACAATTCAGCTCCCGTTACGTTTTGCCCACAGCGCGCCCGCACGACAGCGGGCGACTCGGTCGGCGCCGGCTCCAGCAACGCATGGTGTTGAATGAAGCCGTCGGCGTGAATCGTCCAGGCCGCCTCATCGCCGGCCGGCCGGCTGGCGATCTGAAACGTCGCGGTGTCGGGCGCCACGATGGTCAACGCCACTTGCAGCGTGAGGGCGGGTTCAGCCGGAACGAGCAAGACCCGCCGCAAGGAGACCCGCTCCAACACCACCTGGTTGTCGCCGAACGTCTCGCGCGCCGCTGAGGCGGCCAAGGCGAGGTAGGCGGTGGCGGGGAGCACGATCTCGCCCTGCACCAAGTGGTCGGCCAGATACGGGAACGCGCCGACAGACAACTCGGTCTCCCAGAGACGCACCTCCGACGGGATCGAAAGCGCGACGCGCCGGCCCAACAGCGCTTGGCCGCCGGCGCGGAAGGGGCGCGCAGCGGGCCGGACGATGGCGGGCTCATCCGGCAGCCAGTAGCGCTCGCGCTGCCACGGGTAAGCAGGGAGCCGGATGAAATGCCCGCCCGCCGGGTACAGGCCGCGCCAGTCAATGGCATAGCCCAACGTGTACAGCGCGGCGAGGGTGCCAAGCAGCGTGGCGGCCTCTGAGTGTTCGCGCCGCAGCGAAACCAGGGCCGCCCCGGTGCGACCCAAGTGCCGCAATCCCTCTTCGATGCTCGGCTGCAACGTGGGGTGCGGGCTGAGTTCCAGGAAGACGGTGTGGCCGTCAGCGGCCAGCCGCTCCAGCGCCGCGTAGAAGCGCACCGGCGCGCGCAGGTTGCGCGTCCAGTAGGCGCCGTCCAGCCGCGGCAGGGCGCCCTCGGGCGTCACCGTCGAGTAGAACGGGATGGCCGGCGCGCTCGGCTGCAAGTCACTCAGCGCCGCCAGCAAGTCGGCGCGCAGCGGGTCCACTTGCGGGCTGTGCGCCGCCACCGCCACCTTCACCCAGCGGCAGAACACGCCTTGCGCCTCCAGCCCCGCCACCACGCCCTCCAGCGCCGCCCGCGCCCCC
>JAYUUW010000681.1:0-2140 GCA_043754665.1 Anaerolineales bacterium
GCCGCGCAGCACGGCTACGAGATCGCCTACGACGGGCTAACGGCGTAGGGCGGCCAACGCTCAAGCCTCCGAAGGGCCGGGCGACCAACCGGTTTGTTGGCTCCAGTCACTGGCCTGGCGCAGCAATTCCCAAATGAGTGGGGCCTTGGCGTTGGTGTACGCCCGGCGGTCATCGACATATTGCTGCGCCAGTTGGTGCTTGAGCGCCGCATAGCGCTGCGCGTCGGCGACATGCGCCCGCAGGTAGTCGCGGAACACTAACGCCAACTGCTCCGACAAACTCCCCGCCTGAGCGACATGCACATGGGTTCGCCGCTGTCCTGACGGCTCGCGAAAGAAACGCCGGTTCAGGTTGTCGTGCCACGCGCGCCACTCATACCCTAAAGCTTGCAGCGAGCCGAGATAGGCGTCCATCGGCTCCAACGCCGTGACCGAGATTTGCATGTCAATGACGGATTTGGCATCCAGACCGGGCACAGCAGTGGAGCCGATGTGGTCGATCCGCAGAGCCGTTGGGCCGAGTACGGCGCGAAGCGGGCCGCCGAGCGCTGCAAACTGCTCCGGCCACTGCGAGTCGTAGGGGACCACGTAGATGGGGGTGGACATGAGGCTTTAGGGCGCAGGTGACCGGCCTGTGACAGAGCCGACCCCTATACGGGCACGGCCTCAATCAATATGAACTTCGGAATCCTATGGCGAAAATCATCCATAGCTTCCGTGTACGGAATTTGCGGCGGCTCATACAAACGCGTGACCGCCAGCCCATTGAGGCGTAGACCGTCAAAGTAGTCGGTCAGGCTGCGGTGGTAGTGGCTGTGACCGCCAAAGCTGGCGATCTGCCAGACCTCGGCTTGTAAGTAGCCCGTGACACGGCAATACATCTCGTTGGTCGCCGGGTCGCGGTGCGACTTGTAGTTGTAGTAGCACGGGTGCGTCAGGGTGAAGATGAATTTGCCGCCGGGGTTGAGCGCGCGGCGCACCGCCTGCAGCAGCGGGCCGATCGCGGGCAGGTCCATCAGCACCATGTGCGCGAGGATGCGGTCAAAGCCCGGTTCGAGCAGCGGTAATCCAGTCGCCAAGTCCCATTCCACAAACTCGGTCTGCGGACTCAACTGGCGCGCCTTATTCAGCAGCGCCGCTGACCCATCCACGCCGATGGCGTGCGCGCCCGCCACTGCCAGCGCATGCGTCAGCCAGCCATGCCCGCAGCCGGCGTCCAAGACCCGCAAGCCGCGCACATCGCCCAGTGTGTCCCACAACACGTCTTTGAACAGCGCATAGATGCGGTCGTCGGCGTTACCGATCAACTGGGCATACTGGTCGGCATTGCGATTCCAGGCGTTGATATCAGCAGTCGAGTCAGTCATGGGTTGCCTATGGGGCGGGCTGAGGGAACCAGATCGTTCCCGGCAGGCAGCGCGATACTACTCCCATTCTCTGTGGCGGGCCAGCCGACGCCGCTGGGCCGTTAAACACACCCGCCGCCCACGCTAGGAGACGCGGGCGGCGAGTGTTTGGCAGGGCGGCCGCCCTGCCTCCGGCGCTAAGTGCCAGCCTAGCGCCAGGGTGAACCGGCTGGAGGGTTTGGGGGAACCAGCCGGGCTATAGCCACAGTTAGATAGGCCACAAAGCCAGCAGCAGCACCGCCACCATGGCGGCCGTGCTCACCAGCGTGGCCGCCAGCGCCACCCGCCGGCGGGGGCTGGCCCAGGCGGCGCGGCTCAGGGCGTCGGCCGCGCGGTTGTGCTCGTGCTGTTCCTCGTGCGCCAGCTTCAACATGATGTGCTCATTATGGGGCGTCATGGTAGGCTCCTTTCCACTGCGACCGGCGAACCGCGTCGCAACGTCTACTTTTCTGATCCTATAGCGCTAGTTTATAGAACAAGCGTCTCAAAAGCATTGCGCCACAATGGTCGCGACCGTCCCAGTGGAGTGGGACGTTTGGGGACGCTTGCCGAGGTACAATAGCCCCATGTTTCCGCCTGAAAATGACGCCTTACCGCCCTTGCGCCTGTACCTGCTGGGAGCGCCTCATTTGGATAGCGCCGGGCAGGCCGTGCCGCTGGAACGCCGCAAGGCGCTGGCGCTGCTGGCCTATCTGGCCGTCACCGGGCAGGCGCAGCCGCGCGACGCCCTGGCC
>JAYUUW010000682.1:0-6489 GCA_043754665.1 Anaerolineales bacterium
ACGACCAGCCGCTTTGCCGCCTGCCAGGCCTGCCAGGGCATCTGCCCCACGGCCGCCATCCTCCCCGGCCCCACGCCCGCCCAGCCGCCCGCGCTCAACGCCGCGGCGTGCGTTACCTGCCTGGCCTGCTTGCCCGTTTGCCCCACCGGAGCCTTCTCGGCCGATGACGCTGTAGCGCCGCTGTTGGAATGCGCCGCCCGCGTCGAGACCGGCCAACTCGAAGTCCTCTGCGCCCAGCACCCAACCGCCGAATTTGGCTTAGCCGCTGACAACACCGCCATTCGGGTGCGCGGCTGCCTCGCCGGCCTGGGTGTGGGCGCGCTCGTCGCCCTGGTCACCATGGGCGGTGAGGCCATCGTCCTGCGCGCCGACGCATGTACTGGGTGCGCCTGGTCGATGCTCACGGCCCAGCTAGAACGCCAGGTGGCCCAAGCGCAGCAACTGCTGGGGCCGTTAGGGCAGGCGGCTAAACTGACGCTCCAAGTCGCTGCCCCGCCGGCCAGTGTCAGTCGCCCACTGTTGGACGCCGACAATCCGCCCCTCTCGCGCCGCGATCTGTTTCGCATGCTGGCGCGCCGCGGCCAGGTGGTTTTGGCCCGCGCCATGAACGAGACCGGCGGCGCCACCGGCCCGCGCCCCGCGCGCGAACGCCTGCGCTTGATGAAGGCGCTGGCCGCCTTCCCGGCGCGGCCCACCGCCGCCCAAGCGGCCGTGCCCGTCGGCCCCGGCTTTGCCCAAGTGCACGTGTCAGCGGCCTGCAGCGCCTGTGGCGCGTGCGCGCGCACCTGCCCGACCGGCGCGCTGGTTTTCGAGCACGTCGCGCCCGATAGTTACCGGCTGCTGTTTCACCCGGCGCACTGCACCGGCTGCCAGGCCTGCCTGCACGCGTGCGCGCCCGCCGCCCTGCGCCTCGACCAGCAGCCCCTCTTTGCGGCGATCTTTGAGACCGCCGCGCCCGCCGTCCTCAGCGCCGGCGGCCTGGTGCGCTGCGCGAGTTGCCACACCTGGCTGGCGGCGGCCCCCGGCAAGAAGTTCTGTCCCACTTGTGAAGTTCGGCGCGCCCATCCCTTTGGCCCGCGCCCCATTCCCGGTCGCGCTAAGGTGCAGCCATGATCAATGCGATTGAACGCGCCGCGCTCCCCTCCGTGCGCAATGCCGGCTTGCGGGCCCAGGCGGCCCGCTACCTTAAGATTTACGACATCTTCATGGATCAGGTGCGCGACACCGGCATTGGCCTCGCCCCAGAACCTTCGGAAGCCGAAACGGCCGCGCAGTTGGCGCATTTGCGTACCCTGGGCGCGCAGTTCCGCAACGACGGCAAGAGCCTCGTCGCCAACACGCTCTCGCCCGCCTGCGTGGCCTGCCAGCAGGGGCAAGACAGCGTCACCTTCTTTGTCTCGCTCAAATGCCACCGCAGTTGCTTCTACTGCTTCAATCCGAACCAGGAAGACTACGAGTACTTCTCGGAGCAGCAGCGCGACCTGCCCGTCGAGCTGGAGACGCTGCGCGCCAGCGGCCAGCCGGTGCGCTACCTGGCGCTCACCGGCGGCGAACCGCTGCTGCACCAGCCCGAAGCGCTGGCCTTCTTTCGCGCCGCCCGCGCGAAGTTCCCCGACGTGCACACGCGGCTGTACACCACCGGCGACCACCTGACGCCCGAGTTGGCCGCCGACCTGCGCGACGCCGGCCTCAACGAAATCCGTTTCAGCATCCGCATGCACGACCTGGCGCACGGCCATAAGACCACCTTTGAGCGCATTGCCCTGGCGACGGGCGTTATCCCCTCCGTGATGGTTGAGATGCCAGTGCTGCCGGGCAGCCTCGCCACCATGCAGACCGTGCTGCTTGAGCTCGACCGGCTGGGCGTCGACAGCATCAACCTGCTCGAGCTGTGCTACCCGCGCAATCGCGCCGAGGCCTTCAACCAGCGCGGCTACGCCGTGCGCCCGCACCCCTTCCGGGTGCTGTACGACTATTGGTACGCCGGTGGCCTGCCCATCGCCGGCAGCGAAACCGAGTGCCTGGCGCTGGTCGCCTTCGCCCTCGAACACGGCCTCAAGCTGGGCGTGCACTACTGCTCGCTCGAAAACAAGCACACCGGGCAGATTTACCAGCAGAATGTCGGCCAGAAGCTGCCGCCCACCTACGCCTGGTCGGAGCGCGATTACTTTTGGAAGACCGTCAAAGTCTACGAGCCAGACGTGCACCGCGTGCGCCGCGCGCTGCGCGGCCAGCCGGTCGAATTGCGCCGCACCAGCGACGATGAAGGCTGCCTGGAACTGCATCCCAGCCAGGTGGCTGTATTAGCCGCCGCCGGCCTGGATGTAGACCTGGGCCTGTCGTTCAATGTGCTGGAAACGCGCGCCGACGGGCAGTATCTGCGCGAGCTCAAGCTGGCGCTCATCCGCCCAGCCACCTTCGACGCCGCGCAAGATCTTTAGTGCGCTAGCGGCCGGTGCGCCGGCCGCGGATAGGACCACACCATGCCTTTCAACCTGCACGGACCCGAACTGCTCATCATCTTGGTCATCGTGATCGTCTTATTCGGCGTCGGCCGCATCGGCCGCATTTCGACCGAAGTCGCCAAAGGCATTCGCGGCTTCCGCGCCAGTCTGACGGACGACACCCCGCCCGCGCCGGACGAGAAAAAGCTCTAGCCCATGGCCACTCCGGTTTCGGTCAAACCTGCGCGGCCCTCGTGGCGCGACTATGTGCGGGCCTTGGGCCGCTCGCACCGCAAAGCCAGTGGCCAGCTCAGCAGCTCGCTGCCGCTGCTGCATCACCTGGAGGAGCTGCGCCGCCGGCTGTTCAAGGCGCTGGCCGCCCTGGCCGTCACCACCACGCTCAGTTTCATCTTCGTCGAGCCGCTAATCGATTATCTGACCCTGCCCATCGGCGGGCGGGGTGCGCTGGTCTCCATTGAGATCACCGAGAACATCGCCAGCTTCATGCGCGTGTCGCTGCTGGCCGGCATCTCCACCGGCATGCCGTTCGTGGTGTACCAGGCGCTGCGCTTCATTCTGCCGGGCCTCAACGTCCGCGAGCGCAACTGGCTGCTGCTGGGCGTGCCGCTGGCCAGCCTGCTGTTCCTGGCCGGCGTGGCCTTTGCCTGGTTCGTCATGATCCCGACGGCCGTGCCCTTCCTCACCAGCTTCCTGGGCATTACCACCCATGTGCGGCCGACCAACTACTTTTCGTTTGTCACCACGCTCATGTTCTGGATGGGCGTGAGTTTTCAGATGCCGCTGATCGCCCTGGTGCTGGCTCGCCTCAAGCTCATCACGGCCGGGCAGTTGGCGCGCGGCTGGCGCTACGCGGTCGTGGCCATTGCCCTGCTGGCGGCGGCCATCACCCCCACGGTCGACCCGGTGAACATGGGTCTGGTCATGCTGCCGCTGGGCGGCTTGTATCTGCTGAGCATCCTGCTGGCCGCCCTGGCGCGGCGAGGTTGATATGGAACTCTTTGGCGTTGGTTCAATGGAGTTGATCGTCGTCGCCCTGCTGGCGGCGATTGTGCTCGGGCCGCACCGCCTGGCGGTCACCGCGCGCGAGGCCGGCAAGCTCATCCGCAACGTCAAGAACTATTTTCACGCGCTGTCGGACGACCTGGGCCGCGAACTCGACATCATGGCAGACCTGAAAGACATCGAGCGCGAGATCAAGAAGCTCTAGCCGCGCGGCCAACCGCGCTGAAACATCTCTGAGGACCCATTGACCAAATGTAGCTAACCCTTTGCCGCCTCTCGCACCGCCGTGTGCGGTGCAGTCTCCGAGCCGCTGGGCCTTCGGGCGTGACTACGTCTATGGCCGGCGGCCGAACCTCCGCTTTGAGGAGGGGGGCGCTGTCGGCGCCTCGTGGGCCGCGCAGGAAACCGCGCGACCTCCGCGTGTTAGGAAAGGAGACGTCTTCGCTGGCCCGGTATGTGTGGGTTGGTGTAGCCGTCTCGCTGTGAGGCGGCCGTTTTTATTGTGGAGCCAACCATGCCAACCTTAGTCGAACTGCTGGAAGCCACTACCGCGCTGCACCGCCACCTGTGCCCGCGCCAAGTGCTGGGCGTGCGCCTGGGCCAGCACGCCGCCGCGCTGCTCGACCTCGCCCTGCCGCAGATCGACAAGCGCCTGTACACCATTGTGGAAACCGATGGCTGCGCCGCCGACGGCATCTCAGTCGCCACCAACTGCTGGGTCGGCCGCCGCACCCTGCGCGTGGAAGACCTCGGCAAGGTGGCGGCCACGTTTGTCGATACCCTCACCGGCCGCGCCGTGCGGGTCGTGCCGCGCCCGCAGGCCCGCCTGGCCGCCCGCGCCCTCGCCCCAGACGCCCGCAGCCCATGGGAGGCTCAGTTGCTCGGCTACCAGCGCCTGCCGGCGGAGGAACTGCTCGCCGCCTACCCGGTGCGCCTCACCACCTCCATTGAGGCCCTCATCAGCCACGCCGGCCACCGCGTGCTGTGCGACCGCTGCGGCGAAGAGGTCATGAACGAGCGCGAGGTGGCGCATGACGGGCTAGTCCTCTGCCGCACCTGCGCCGGCCCGGCCTACTACCTCGTGGGCGAGCACACGGCCGAGCCCTGCCCGCTGAGCCAACCGGCGTTGGAACTGGCCCAGTGAGCGCCCTGGCCGCGCCGGAGTTGCGCGCCTCGGGGCGTCAATTGACCGACGCCTTTGGCCGGCGCATTGACTACCTCCGCATCTCGGTCACCGACCGCTGTAACCTGCGCTGCGTCTATTGCCTGCCCCAAACCGGCACCCACTGGCAGCCGCTGGCCGACATGCTCACTGTGCCCGAACTGCTGCGCGTGATCGCCACCGCCGCCGATCTGGGTATCCGCCGCATCCGCCTCACCGGCGGCGAGCCGCTCGTCTTCCCCGGTCTGATTGAGTTGGTGCGCGGGGCGGCGCAGATCGCCGGCATCGAGGAGATCAGCCTGACCACCAACGGCCTGCGGCTGGAAGCCCTGGCCGCGCCGCTGGCCCAAGCCGGCCTCACCCGCGTCAACGTCAGCCTCGACACGCTCGACCCGGTCAAGTTCCGCCGCCTCACACGCGGCGGCGACTTTCAGCGCGTGTGGCGCGGGCTGGCCGAAGCCGAGCGCTGCGGGCTGGCCCCGCTCAAGCTCAACGTGGTCGTCGTGCGTGGCCTCAACGACGATGAACTGTGCGACCTGGCGGCCCTAAGCCAATCGCACCCGTGGCATGTGCGCTTCATTGAGCTCATGCCCATTGGCAACGACGGCGATTGGGGCGCGGGCTTCCCGGCCGAGCCAGACCGCTACCTCTCGGTGCAGGCCATGCAGGCGCGGCTGGCCCCGCTTGGCCTGGTGGCCGCTGCGGGGCCGGTGGGCAACGGCCCCGCCCGCAGCTTCCGCCTGCCGGGCGCGCTGGGCACCGTCGGCTTCATCTCGCCGCTGGGCGATCACTTCTGCGCGGCCTGCAACCGCCTGCGCCTCACCGCCGATGGCCGCCTGCGCCCCTGCCTGCTGCGCGAAGAAGAAGTGCCCGTGCGCGAAGCGCTGCGGGCCGGCGCTGACCTGGCCCCGCTGCTGGCCCTGGCCGTGGCCCGCAAGCCGGAGCACCATGTGCTGTCCGGCCCGGCCCCCCGCGGCCCGCGCGACCGGGTGATGTGCCAAATCGGCGGCTGAGGTGGTTATTGCCTTACAATCGACTGTGGGTACAGCAAATCAGCGCCCGATTCCCTGGTTGGCACTAGCCGTTCCCACTGGCACCCATCCTTACCTGGCCTTGGTGCAGCCCCATCATGGAATCAACCGAATCTAAGGAGCACTGCCATGCCGCGCACCGCCACTCCCGTTCCTGCCAAGTCGAGCGGTTCAGATCGCCAATTCGCCGGTCTGCGGCGTTTCAACCTGATCATGGGCTTCCTGCATCTGGTCCAGGGCGTCTTCATGGCCCTGGTCAGCAACGACCGTACTTACCCCATCTTCACCAACTACCTGAGTTTTAACCCGGCCACCCGCTCTTTGGTCCCGAACACCCAATTGTTTTACGACCTGCGCTTTGGGCCGGCCGTGGCGGTCTTTCTGCTCATCTCGGCCGTGGCCCACTTCTATTTAGCCACCGCCGGTTATACGCGCTACGTGCACAACTTGAAGAAGGGGATGAACCCCATCCGCTTCTATGAATACGCCTTAAGCTCCTCGCTGATGATTGTCCTCATCGGCATGTTGGTTGGCCTGTGGGACCTCGGCGCGTTGATCTTGATCTTCGCGCTCAACGCCACGATGAACCTGTTCGGCATCCTGATGGAACTGCACAACCAACATACGCAGCGCACCGACTGGACGGCCTTTGTCTACGGCAGTGTGGCGGGCGTCATTCCGTGGGTCGTGATCATGCTGTTCTTTGTGGGCGCAGTGTCGTCCGGTGACGCCAAGCCGCCGGCTTTCGTCTATACGATCGTACCCACCCTGTTCGTGTTCTTCAACATCTTCGCCATCAACATGGTGCTGCAATACAAAAAGGTCGGTC
>JAYUUW010000683.1:0-4355 GCA_043754665.1 Anaerolineales bacterium
TCGTACACCCTTTCCAAACGTTTGATGACAGTAGCGTCCCGCACACGGACAGTAAACTGCCACAACAAAAATGTGTCAACTTATTGTGACACGATCCCCTAGCGGGGTGACACAGTGGCTGGGATGGACCAGCCGAGACTCCTCGCGCGCCACCGCTGCGCTATTAGCAAGTGAAGGCGGTCGCGCTCGGAGTGACAGTCCACAGTAATCTGTGTGTCACGCCGCTAACCCTCTGCCGCCCAATTGTTAGAATTTGTTGACCCCAGTCAACTTAAGTGATGACTGGCTTCATCTTCTAAGACTCCCCCTCATCACATCCGAGTTGACCCCTGAGCTTGACCCGCCTGCTTCTGTCGGGTATAAAAATGCAAATCATTTGCATTATTAAGCTTCGTGGCCGGCCAGCGCCGGCCCGCTTTGTGAGGAGTCATTCCTGTGCGTCCATCTCAGCGCTTTTTATCGCTTACCCTGGCGGCCGGCCTCTGCCTGACGGCCTGCAGCGCCAGCACCCCCAAGCCGCCGTCCCCCACCCCGGCGCTGGCCCCCACCATCACCCCCACGCCGGTGCCGCAGCCCGTTGATTTAAGTGGAATTAAGACTTACTTGACCGGCAAGACCGGGGAACTGCGCGCCGCCACCGCCGAACTTAAGAACGCCGGGCAGGCCTATTACCAACTGGTGGCGCAGTCGAACTTCGACTACGCCGCGCTGTGGCAGAACCACGGCGGCGAGGCCACCGCGCTCATCGCGACCGCCCGCGCCGCCTGGCAGAGGGCCAGCCCGCTCTATGAGCAGACCGAGGGCATTGTGGCCGGCACGCCCAGCCTGGCCGATTTTGATGTGATCCTCGACGCCGGCACCTCCGGCGCGGAGGACGCCGCCAGCGCCGCGCCCTACGACCTGACCCTGGCCGATGGCCGCGTGCTCCAGCGCCCCGGCAACCTGTTCGGCGTCACCGAGAGCACGCTGTGGGGCACCTGGCCCGATTTCACGGCGCCGGTGCCGGCCGATTGGGACCACGACGGCACGCTTGAGTTCGGCGAAGCCCTGCCCGACGCCAACGTGCTGCAAGCCGCCACCGCCACGCTCGACCAGTATGCCGGCGATCTGGCCACCTCCGCCGCCGCCTGGTCGCCCACCCCGTCTGACGCCTTCACCGCGCTGGTCACTATGATCCCGACCATGAGCGAGTACTTCAGCTCCTGGAAGAACTCGCGCTTCGTCGCCGGCGACGCCACCACCCAGCGCGACTTCGGTGTCATCTCGCGCCTGTCCGACGTGCAAGACATTCTCGGCAGCCTGCAAATCGTGCACACGAATGTCAGCCCGCTGATCCAGCGCGTGAACGTCAATCAGGATACCGACATCGGCACCGGCCTGGCCGACCTCAAAGCCTTCGTGGCCGACGTCTATCAGCAAGAACTGGACGGCAAGGTCTTCACCGCTGAAGAAGCCGACCTGCTGGGGGCCGAGGCGCAGAACCGCGCCACCGCCATCACCGGGCTGGTGACGCAAGCCGCCGCCCAGCTCGACATCGAAATCACGCAGTAGGCACCCAACCATGTTCATGTGGAGGCAACGCGCGCGGTCGTGGCTGGTGGGGGTGGTGGTCGTGGGCCTGTTGGCCGGCTTCCCGCTGCGGGCGGCGGCGCTGTCGCCTACGCCTTCGCAGAGCGCCGAGGCCATTCGCGCCGCGCTGGTGCGCGCCCAACTGAGCGTCGAGAGCGACGCGCCCGCCGCGCAGGCCGTCATCGCCGACGCGCACGCGACCTATAACGCGCAGTTGGCCGGCGCGCTGGCCCAGGCCGACCCCGCCGCCGACGCCCGGGCCCAGGCCGGGTTTACGGCCATGCAGGCGGCCGTGGCCCAGGGCCTGGTGCCGGCCTACGCCGCCGCCCGTGCCCAAGTGTGGACGGCGCTGCTGGCCGGCGCGCAGCACGCCCTCGAAGCCGCGATTGCGCGGGGCGACGGCGTCACCGCCCAAACCTGGCTGGCCCTGCGCGAGTTCCGCACCGCCAGCCGCTTCACTCGGCCCGATGCCGATGCCACGCTGGCCGTCGCCGGGCTGATCGCCGGGCGCATGCCGCCCGAGACCGCCTTGCAGCAGGTGCGCGCCGACCTGCTCGACACCTACCAGGCCCGGCTGGGCGAGGCGCTGCGCGATCTGAGTGCCGCCGACGCGCAGGGCTTCCCCGCCCGCCGCGCCGAACTGGCGGCGCTGGCCGCCGGTTACTTCCACATCTTGGGCGAGGCCTACACCGCCCAGCGCGGCCCAGCCGCCTACGCCGCCGCCGAAGCCGCCTTCACCCGCTTGCAAACCGATGCGCTTGGCAACGGCCCCCTGGCCGCCGGCATGGCGCAGGTCGATACGGCGCTAGGCAGCTTCCGCGCCGCCCCGCTCTCGTCCGCCGAGGTGTCGCGCCGCGCCGGGCAGCTCATGCGCTTCTTGGCGCTGGTGCCGGTGGAATACGGCCGAGGTGTGTACAACGGCCAGGTCACGCGCGACATCGAGATCCAAGAGGCCCTCACCTTCCACGCCGGGGCGCAGGCCGCCTTTGCCGACCTGCAAGACCAACTGGCCGGGCGCGACGCCGCCGCCACGGTCCAGGTGGAGCGCGGCTTTGAGACGCTGGGCGTGGCGCTGCTGGCCGCTGGGCAGGGCACCGCCGTGGCCGACGCCAAAGACATTCAAGCGCAGGTAGATGCGCTGACCGAAACGCTGACGGCGCTGGTGCCGGCCGAGTGGCGGCAAGGCAGCACCCAGGGCGACTTTGATGTGATCGCCTCGCTGCTCGACCAGATGGAAAGCGCCGCCGCCGCCGGCGACTACGCGCTAGCCGAATCCTCCCGGCTGGAAGCCTACGCCGTGATGGAGACCGGCCCCGAGGCGCGGCTGATGGTCTTCGCCCCACAGCTTAAGCTCACGCTCGAAGAACTGTTCTGGAACGGCCAGGGCGCGGCCAAGGGCCTGGCCTATTTGCTCACCCAACAGGCCCCGCTCGCCACGGTGCAGGCCAGCCGCGTCGCGCTCGATGCCGCCCTGACCGAGGCGCAGACCACGCTGGGCGTCAGCAGCGCGCCGGCCGCCGTGGCCGCCAACGCCGGGCTGATCGTCTTCCGCGAGGGGCTGGAGGCGGTGCTGATTTTGGCCTCGCTCATGAGCAGCCTCAAGCGCGGCGAGGAGCAGCGCTACCGCCGGCCGATGTGGCTGGGCACCATCGCGGCGCTGGTGGCCACCGCCGCCACCTGGATGCTGGCGCGCGGCGTGCTGCAAATGCTGGCCCGCTACGGCGAGAAACTCGAAGCCGTGGTGTCGTTGGTCGCCATCGGCATCCTGCTGGTGATCACCAACTGGTTCTTCCACAAGATGTATTGGACCAACTGGATCGCCAGCTTCCACGCGCAGAAGCGCCGCCTGCTCTCGGGCGAGGCCGGGCTGTGGCTGGGGCTGGCGCTGCTGGGCTTTGCCAGCGTGTACCGCGAGGGCTTCGAGACGGTGCTGTTCCTGCAAGCGCTGGTGCTCGAGAGCGGTCCGCAGGTGGTGCTGGTGGGCGTGGCGGCGGCGCTGCTGGCGGTAGTGGCCGTGGGTGTGGTCACCTTCAAGCTGCAAGTGAATTTGCCCTACAAGCGCATGCTGGTCGTCACCGGCATCCTCATCGGCGTGGTGCTGCTGCAAATGGTGGGCAACACCGTGCACACGCTGCAAGTGGTGGGCTGGCTGCCCATTCACCTGATCGACGGCCTGCCGCTGCCCTACTGGGTGGGCACCTGGCTGGGGGTCTATGCCACCTGGGAAGGCGTGGGCTTCCAGTTCCTGGCCGCCGCCTTCGTGCTCGGCAGCTATTTCCTGGCCGAGCACAGTCAAAAGAAAACCCAGCGCCGCCCCGTGGCTTCGGGCGCAGCCGGGTAACCCAAACTATGGCGGCCTCGTCGCGCCGGGCGCAGGTGTTGGGCCTCGACCGCCGGCGCGGCCCCGCGTTGCCGGCGTCCCCCTCCTCCTTGTCCTAAGCGGCGCTTCGGCCCGCCCCAACATCCTTCCTGTTCCTGGTCATCCATGGCGGCATCACGCTGCGGCCCGCCCCTCTGCCCAAACGGCCGCCCGCCTCAACCCGCCCCTCCGATTTGTCAGTCCGAAGCCGGCCTCAGGTCATTGGACCTGGCGCTCCCCTCGGGCCGGTGAGGAATCCCGGTCCAGACTTAACTGGCCCCGCGCCCATCAACGTCTGGGGGCTGGCTCATCGCACGGTGCGGCCTTGAGACAATGTATCTGACCCATTACGAAAAAAACGCAGCACTTCGGGCCGCGTTTTTCCCTTCTCTGGGGTCGGCACTATGACAACGGCTGCGACTAACCG
>JAYUUW010000684.1:0-4437 GCA_043754665.1 Anaerolineales bacterium
CTGCTTGGGCGGCTGTTGAGCGAGCTGGCGCTTGATGACGGCACGCCGACGGACCTGACGCCCTTCCGCTTTACGCGGCCGATTCTGCAGATGGCTGACCCGCCCAGGCACTTCATGGTTTGAGCGCCATGCGTACCGGAGGCGCCGATGAGTTGAGCGTGCAGGGCTGGGTGCAGGGCCGGAGGCGAGTGGTGCTATCGAAGCGTGCTTGCGCTATGAGCCGAGATTCCTCACCGGCCCGAGGGCAATGCTAGGGCCAACGGCCTGAGGCCGGTTCGGAATGACAAATCGGGCGGGCGGGCGGCGAGTGGAGCGGAGGGGGTAGGCGGCTGTCTGAGCGGCGGCGATTGATGGCGCGGGCGCTCGGGCGGCTGGCTTGGGTTAGGGGTCGAGCTGCAAAGTGCCCCAGGTGGTGGGGTTGAGCAGCGTGCGGGTGCTGACCGTGGAGATCATGCTCTGTTGGGCGGCGACGCCGGGCTGGTCATCGTCGGAGCTGTTGAGCGCGAAGCCGAAGCGCAGGCCGCCGCTGGGCGTCAAGCCGTATATGGTCCACGGGATGGCAATTTCAATCGCATAGCCGCCCTGTGCGCCGGTGGCGCGGCTGGAGAGCGTCAGTCCGGTGGGCACGCCCTTACGCCCGGCTGGGTTCCACAGATAGGCCTCGGGGGTGTCGCTGTTCTGGCCGGGCGAGAGGCCCAACTGAAAGTCATCGGCGCTGAGGGTGGTGGAAGTGAAGTCGCCGCCCAGGTCGGTATCCAGTTGCAGTTCCAGGCTGTCGCCCTGGAAGAGCAGTTCGCCGTGCTGAATCTGCACGTGCAGTTCGTCCTCGACGACGACGAACAGGTACAGATTGTTGGCATCCCAGGCGATGTCAAAATGCCCGATCTGGTCGGCGGGGCCGCTCCAGTTGGCGGGCTGAAAGACGTTCTGGTCGATGGCGTAGGGCAGCGGTGACGGCCAATCGTCGCCCTGGGCGTTGATGGTGGGGGCGCTGGTGCGGGCCGCGGCGTGAATGAGCGTGCCGTTCGGGCGCTCGGGGCCGGTGACGGCGGGCGTGAGGGTCGGCCCGGCCGGGATCGGCGCGGTGGCGGTGTTGGTGGGCGGCACATATTGTGTGGGGGTGGGGGGCAGCAGGGCCGTGGCGCTGGGCGCGATCCCAATGGTGGGCGGCGGCGTCACCGTGGCGGCCGAGGGCGGCGTGAGGGCGGCCAGCGTCAACTGCACGGCCGTGCTCACGGCGTTCACCGTGGCGTCGACATCGGGGCCGCCCCCGCCGCAGGCCAGGCTGGCCGCACCCAACAACCCCATCACGCAAATGGCACGCAGGTTAATGTTACTCCTCCTCCGGCCCGCCGGCGAGGCCCGGCTGATCTAGCCCAATGACCTCACCATGATAGTTGAGTGTGATGCGAAAACCCAGCATCCCTAAATACGCGCGCGTCTCCGGCGGCAAGCCCGTCTCAATCAGCCGGTTGAAGTGCTCGTCCATGTTCTTGAGCGACGAGTCGATCATGACCTTGGTAAACAGGTCTTCCTGGCCGAGCATCTTCATCGCGCCCAGCGTCACGGCGTCCTGGTTGGCCATAATCTGCTCGCGCAGTTGACCCAGCACTTGTCGGTCGACCGGCCCGGCCGGCACATGGAACTTGAAGCCGCCGTCGAGCACCACGTACTGCGGCTCGCCGCCGACCACGCCGAGGCCCACCGGCTGGCCGTCGGGGTCAAACACCAGGCCTTCAAACAAAGGGCGTTGGCTCATGGGTTGGGGTGAGACCCAGCTAAGCCGATAGGCTGACGGTGATGGGCGTGCCGTCGCCCAAGGTCTCGTGCTCGTCGGGCGGCACGGCCGGCATCGTCCAGCGGAACACCCATTTGGCGTGCTCGGGCAGCAGGTTCACACAGCCGTGGCTGCGCGGGCGGCCGTAGTCGTTGTGCCAGTAGGTGCCGTGGATGGAGACGCCCCACCAGTGGAAGTAGCTGACCCACGGCACGCCGGGCAGGTCGAAGAAGTCGTCGGCCGCGCCGTCGTCGCCGGCCATGTGGCGCGAGGCGCGCTTGCGGTTCACCAGCCAGGCGCCGGTGGGGGTGCCAAACTGGCGCTCGCCGGATTCGGTGGTGCGCAGGTAGGGGCCGGTGGAGCAGAGCGTGTCGAGCACCAACTCGCCGTTCTCAAAGGCGCGGAAGGTCTGCTGGTCGAGATCGACCTCGATGCGCTTGTCGCTGACGTCGGGCGAGAGGGGCGTCAACTCGGCCGCGGGCACGCGCCGGAGGTGTTCGGCCCGCACCCAGTAGTCCTTGTCGTAGCGGTCGTCGTGGACCTTGTACCAGGGGTTGCCATCGTCGTCCTGGTCGATATCGGTGACCCAATGGGTGGTGGAGTAATAGAAGCGGTAGGTCGTGTTATAGTTGGCCGATGGGCGGGGTTTGGCCAGGGTCGACGGCACCGATACCTCACCCAAGAAGCCGGTTTCAGGGATATCGGTGACGGGCGTCTGCAGCAGCCACTTCACCGGCTGCACCGAGGCCGAGTGGATGTAGCCCCGCTGGACTTCGTACCACGTGCGGTTGTAGTAGTTGTCGGCGCTGGTGAGCGTGTTGTAGATGTTGACCACGCTCTCCGATGGGATGATGCCGACCTGCCGGGCGTTGAAGCTAGGCGCGTCGTACACGTTGTTGAAGTAGATGGTGCGGCCCAGCAGCGTGGGCCGGCGCGGGCCTTCATCTGGGGGCAAGGGCGGGATCAAAGCCGCCCCTAACGCTAAACTCGATACCTTTAAGAAATCACGGCGTGATAACGTCATAGTGACCTGATTATACCAAAGGAGTTCTTACGCCCCGGCGTAAGGGTGTGGGTGGTGGGATGGTGCGACGCGTTTGTGAATTGGTGCTGATTTTTGGCCTGGTGGCGGGCCTGGCTCCGGCCCCCGCGCGGGCGGCAGAACCGACGTTTGACTTTTCGACATGGCACTGGCCGGTGCCGGCCGGCGAGTGGCTCATTAGCCGAGGGCCGTGCGGCGGCAACGGGTTGTATGACCACGGCTGCGGCTACTTTGAAGACCGCTGCGCCTTCGACCTGACGCCGCTGACCGGCAGCATGGATAGCGTGCCGGTGCTGGCTCCGCAGGCCGGGCAGGTGTTCTTCGCCGGCAGCCGCAACGACAGCGGCCTATCAGTGATGCTGCTGCACGATGACGGCCGCGTGAGCGCCCTTCTGCACTTGAGCCGGATTGTGGTGGCCCCGGACGCGCAGGTGACGCAGGGGCAGGTGGTGGGCTACGCGGGCAACACCGGCAGCGCTGGCAGCAGCACCGGCCCGCACCTGCACTTTGATGTGCAGCCCAACGCCGTCGAGCGCAGTTGCCTGGCGCTCGACGGGATTGATACGTTTGACCGCCGCACCATGAGGGTGGTGTCGCACAACCTGGCCTGGGCGGAACTCACGCTGGTGGACCCGCCCGACATGCTGCCGGGCTGGCTGCCGCTAATGGGTCTGGGCGCAAATCCGCCGGCGGCGGTGATGCCCGGCGGGTTGGCGCTGGCGCCGGGCGCCTCGGCCGCGCTGCCGGTGGCGATTCTGACCACCGCGCTGCCGGTGCGCGGGCTGGTGTTCGGCGGCCGGCTGGTGGCCCCCACAGAGACGGTGGGCGGCTACGCGCTGTTCCGCCTGCCGCTCACTGCGCCCCTGACGGCCGGCAGCTACAGCCGCCCGGTGGTGCTGCGCCCGCTGGCCGGCAGCCCCGCGCGCCGCACGGTGCCGCTGGCCTTCACCGTGCGCCCCCCGCCCGATTTGAGCGCCACCACCGGCATGGTGCTCATCAACCCGACTTTTCTCGCGCCGCCCAACTACGCCACGCTCGCCAAATCGCCCGAGCTATGCTGGTCCGTGTCGGCCACTGCCGGGCCGGCCCCGCTGACGTTTCGGGTGATGGTGGTCGGCCCGCAAGCCGCCGACAGCGGCTGGATTTCGGCGGCCTGCTGGCAGACGCCCACGCTGCCGGCCGGGCAGTATTCGTGGAAGGTCTTCATCCGCGACGGGCAGGGTTATATGACCCGCCCCAACCAGCGGCCGTGGGTGTTCAAGCTGCGGTAGGGTCGCGCTTAGGCTGGCTCGCGCCCCTTCTGCTCCACGTAGTCGGCGTAGTTCCCCACGTACTCGGTCAGGTGGCCGCCTTCTAGTTCCACGATGCGGTTGACTGTGCGGTCGAGGAAGTAGCGGTCGTGCGAGATCACCAGCACCGTGCCCTCGAACTCGGTCAATGACTCCTCCAGCACCTCAGCCGAGGCAATGTCGAGGTTATTAGTCGGCTCGTCGAGCAGCAGAAAGTTCGCGCCCGAGAGCACCAGCAGCGCCAGTTGCAGCCGGCTGCGCTCGCCGCCGGAGAGGTCGCCAATGCGCTGCGTGACCTGCTGATAACTGAACAGATAGCGCTTCAGGAA
>JAYUUW010000685.1:0-4775 GCA_043754665.1 Anaerolineales bacterium
CATCGCGCGCTCGGCCGTGCGGCTGGAGGGGCTGATCAACGCCCTCATTCAATTCGCCTCCAGCGTCAAGGGCCGGCTGGTCATTACGCCCACGCTGCTCGACGTGCCCGACCTGGTGCCCGCGCTGTGGGAGTATTTTGAGCCGCGCGCCACCGAGAAGGTCATCAGCCTGCGCGCCGACCTGCCGCCCGGCCTGCCGCTGGCCTACGCCGATGCCGAGAAAATCTCCTGGGTGCTCCACCAACTGCTCGACAACGCCATCAAGTTCACGCCCGGCGGCGGCGAGGTGATCTTCAGCGCCGAGGCGCTGCCCGCCGGCGTGCGCCTGGCCGTGGCCGACAACGGCCCCGGCATCCCGCCCGAGCGGCTGGGCCTGATCTTTCAGCCCTTCGCCCAAGCGGTTGACCAGCCGGAGACGGTGGACGGCACAGGCCTGGGGCTGGCGCTGGTCAAGCGCCTAGTGGAGGCCCACGGGTCGTGCGTGCAGGTGGATAGCCGCCCCGGCCAGGGCAGCACCTTCAGCTTCGAACTGCCGCTGGCGGCGCGCCCATGAAGCGCCCCGGCCTGGTCGTAATCGTGGTGCTGTTGCTGCTGCTCCTCTTGCTGCTGTATGCGCAGCGCGCCAGCCTGGCCCAGCAGTTGTTCGCGCTCACCGGCGAGGAGAGCGCGGTTGCGCAACTCCGCGCCGTCGGCCACCTGCTCACCGACCTCATCCGCCCGCCGCTCGACCTGCAAGCCGAGACGCCCATCGCCCACAACGGCGTCAACCCCTACGGCATCAACACTTTTTTGCAGCAGGAGGTCGAGCCGGCCAAGCGCGCGCGCCAGGTGCGCCTGATCGCCGCCGCCGGCTTCCACTGGCTGCGGCAGGAGTTCCCCTGGGCCGATCTGGAAATCAGCGCCAAGGGCAATTTTGACGACTGCCGCAACCCGCCCGGCTGTGTGTCGGCCTGGGCCAAGTACGACGAGATCGTCACGCTGACCGAGCAATTCGGGCTGGAGCTATTGGTGCGGCTGTCCTCGCCGCCGGCCTGGTCGCGCGCCGTGGGCCACGACCTGGGCGCGTTCGCCCCGCCCGACCATGTGGCCGACTTTGCCGACTACGCCGCCGCCGTGGCCACGCGCTACCAGGGCCGCCTGCGCTACTACCAGGTGTGGAACGAGCCCAACATCTACAACGAATGGGGCAACCAGCCGGTCGACCCGGAAGGCTACACCGCCCTGCTGTGCGCCACCTATGCCGCCCTCAAGCAGGTTGACCCCGCCATCGTGGTGGTCTCGGGCGTGCTCGCGCCCACCGCCGAATTGGGCGCGGCCAACGAGGCGGGCGGCAACAATCTCAACGACTACGTCTATCTCCAGCGCATGTACGCCGCCGGGGCGCAGCCGTGCTTCGATGTGCTCTCGGTGCAGGGCTACGGCCTGTGGAGCGGCCCCGGCGATCACCGCCGCCGCCCGCTGATCGTCAACTTCGGCCGCAACCAGTTCATCCGCGACCTCATGGTCGCCAACGGCGACGCGCACAAAGCCATCTGGATCGCGGAGATGAACTGGAACGTCGTCCCCAACGAGCCCAGCTTCGCCGCCAACTTTGGCCGCGTGACCGTGGCGCAGCAGGCGCGCTACGCCCCGCTGGCCTACCAGCGCGCCCAAGCGGAGTGGCCGTGGGTGGGCATGACGGCCTTCTGGTTCTTCAAGCGCGCCGACGACTCCAACCTCGGCCAGGACTGGTACTACTTCCGCATGGCCGAGCCTGACTTCACGCTGCTGCCGGTCTACCAAACGATGTCGGACTACATGCACCAGCCGCCAGTGATGTATCGCGGCTGGTTCCAAGAAGACCACTGGGCCGTCACCTGGGGCGCGGGCTGGGAGGCAGTGACCGACCCGGCCGCCGTGCTCGGCGCGGCCCGCACCGCCCAACAGTCGGGCGCGCGCCTGAGCTTCACGTTCGACGGCACCGACCTGCTGCTCAGCACCCAGCGCGGCCCCGCCGCCGGAAATGTGAGCGTGAAGATCGACGACGGCCCCGCCGCCGTGTTCGACCTGCACACCAACGCCGCCGCCGCGCCCGCGCAGATCGCCCTGGCCACTGGCCTGACCGCCGGCCCGCACAGCGTGGTCATCACCAGCCTCTCCGGCGCGAACGTGGTCGATGGCTTCATCGTCCGCGCCGTCCCCGCCCGCACCGGCCCCATCCTGCTGGCCCTGGGCGCGCTGCTGCTCGGCGTGTGGCTCTTCGTGCGGCGTAAGCCGGCCTCCGCCCATGCCTGACCCCGACCCTTGTAGCCAGGCGGCCCGTTCACGCCCTTCCCACCAAGCCGCCCGCCCAATTCGCGGCTTCCGCCACCGTAGGGGCGTTCGCGCGAACGCCCGAGCCGCGCTACCAATCAAACACTGGCCTTCAACCCGTCCATCTGCCTCGTCCGTGTTGATTACCAAACACCGGGTGTTCACCATTGCCCTCCCAGCCCGCGCAGGTCACACCTGCCCAAACGCTCTTTGTTTGGGTGACGGCCCAAAGGGCTGCGGGCTTCGCTTTGCGAGCTTGCGAGTGCTGCGGTTTTCGCGAAGCATCCCTTTGGGACAATCGCCAGCGCCTTAACTCCCCATGCGCCCGCGCACCCTCTTCCTCCTCGCCGCCCTGATCACCTTCGCCCTGGCCGGCTGGCTGCGCTTCTACCACCTCGACACCCAAAGCTACTGGAACGACGAGGGCAACTCGCTGCGCCTCGCCCAGCGCGCCCCGGCCGCCATCCTCGCCGCCGCCGCCGCCGACATTCACCCGCCCGGCTACTACCTGGCCCTCAGCGGTTGGCGCGCAGTCATGGGCGACACCGAGTTCGCCCTGCGCAGCTTCTCGGGGCTGGCCGGGCTGGTGCTCGTGGCCCTGGTCTATCGCCTCGGCCGCCAATACTTCAGCCGCGCCGCCGGGGTGGGGGCCGCGCTTATCGCCGCCATCAACCCCTTCCTGATCTACTACAGCCAGGAGGCGCGTATGTACGCGCTGCTGGCCGCGCTCAGCGCCGCGTCGTTCCTGCTATTCTCGCGCTGGCTCAAGTCGTCGCGCCCGCAGGCTGTACTCAGCACCCCCGCGCTGGCCGTGGCCTACGTCCTTATCACTGCCGCCGGACTGTACACACACTACGCCTTTGGCTTCGTCATCCTCGCCCAGAACTTGGCCGCGCTCGGCGGCCTAACGGCGCACGCCGGGCTGAGTACAGCCTTGCGCGGCGCGGCGCGGCTGGTGGCCTGGTTCGGCCTGCAAGCTGTCACGCTCGTCCTGTTCCTGCCCTGGCTGCCCACCGCCCTGCGCCAGCTCAGCGCCTGGCCGGCCGACCGCGCCGCGCAGCCCTTCCTGCTGGCCCTGCTCGACCTGGCGCGCTACCTCACCTTTGGCCGCACCCTGCCGACCGCCGCCGCCGGGCTGGGGCTGCTGGGCGCGCTCGGCCTGCTGCTGTTTGGCTTCCGGCGGCGCGGCCAGGTGATTACCCCCGCGCTCTGGCTGCTGGTGCCGGCCGCGCTCACCCTCGGCTTCGGCTTGCTCACCGAGGCCTTCGCCAAGTTCCTGCTGGTGGCCGTGCCGCCCACCACCTTACTGCTCGGCCAGGGCCTGGCCGCCATGCCCTCCGGCCCGTTTGAGCCTGGCTGGCGGCCTGCCCGCCGCCGCGCCGCCCAGTACGGCGCGCTGGCGCTGTGGCTGGCCGCCGTGGTCGCCTTCAGCACCAGCACCTTCTTCAGCCTCAACAACCTGTACTTCAACCCAAGCTACGCCCGCGACGACTACCGCGCCATTGCCCGCGCCCTGGCCGCCGCCTACCGCCCCGGCGACGCCGTCATTCTGATCGCGCCGAACCAGTCCGAAGCCTTCAGCTACTACCACCCGGAGGGCGCGGCCAACAGCGCCCCGCTCTTCCCGCTGCCCGCCCAGCGCCCGCTCGACCCCGCCGCCACCACCGCCGCGCTGGAAAGCATCGCCGCCGCGCACCCGCGTGTGTATGTGCTCTTTTGGGGCGACACCCAGGCCGACCCTAACCACGTCGTGGAGCACTGGCTGAACACCCACGCCTTCAAGGCCGGCGACCAGTGGTACGGCCAGGTGCGGCTGGCCACCTACGCCGCCGCCGCGCCCGCCGCCGCGCCGCAGGTGGCGCTGGCCGCCCGCTTCGGCGAGGCGATTACGCTCACCGGCTACGCCCTCCAGCCCGCCCAGCCGCGCCCCGGCGATATTGTGCAGCTCACCCTCTTCTGGCAGACAGACACCGCGCTCGCACAGCGGTATAAAGTCTTTGTGCATATTTACGCAGACGAAAATGCGCCGCCCGTGGCCCAGCAAGACGGCGAACCCGGCGGCGGCTTGGCCCTCACCCCCGGCTGGACGCCCGGCGCGGTGGTGGCCGACAACCACGGCGTGCTGCTGCCGGCCGATCTGCCGCCCGGCCGCTACGTTATCTACGTCGGCCTGACCGAGCTGTTCAGCGGCGCGCGGCTGCCCCTCACAGTGGCGGGCGCGCCGGCCGGCGACCGGCTGCGGCTGACCGACTTCGTTTTGCCATAGGCGCCCGGCTCATCCGCGAGCCGGCGCCGCATTGTTACGTAGGAGGCTGTCATGCGCGTCATCATCACTGGGGGCACCGGCCTAGTCGGGTCCCTCCTCACCGCCAGCCTGGCGGCCGACGACCACGAAGTCATCCAGCTCAGCCGCGATCCGGCGCGCAAGGCTCGCCCTGATCGGCTGCCGGGCGTGCGCGTCGAGCGCTGGGACGGCCGCACCG
>JAYUUW010000686.1:0-6681 GCA_043754665.1 Anaerolineales bacterium
TTTCAGCAGGTGTTGGCCCAGACCAACGACCTGGACGGACAGTGGGCGCCGGCCGCCGCCAGCGTGGGCGGCAAGCTGGCCCACAACCGGCTGCCGGCGGAAATAAGCATCACCCCGGGCGTGCTGCGCCTGTTCGGTTACTACTTGGCTGAGGGCAACCACCAGCGCGGGTATGTCGTCCTCGCCAACCACGATCAAGCCATTCGGGCCGACATCGAGGCCGCGCTGAACGAACTGGGCTTGCCCTTCGCCGTTCGGCCCAACTCCGACTACCAGGTATCGTCGACCGCGCTGGCCGAGTTGTTGGGCGGCCTGTGCGGCGCAACCGCCCGCGACAAGCGCTTGCCCGCCTTCTGGGCCGACCTGCCGAACGCGCGCCTGGCGCAATTGCTCCGAGCCTACTTCGATGGCGACGGCACCGTGGGCCGCAGCAGCGATGTCTCGGCGACCACGGCCAGCGGCGCGTTGGCCTCTGACTTGATGTACGCCCTGCTGCGCTTTGGCATTTGGGCGCGGCTGGCGCGCAAGTGGAAGCGGGCCACCAATACCGACGACCCCGGCGATTGGTATTACCAGGTGACGCTCTCCGGCCAGGCCGATCTGCGGCGTTTCGCCGAGCACATTGGCTTTGGGCTGGCGCGCAAACAAGCCGCGCTCGAGGCCCAGCGGGCCGCTGGGGAACACTCCAATGTCGATGTCGTGCCGGGCGTCGGCCGCCACTTGCGCTACCTGCGCCAGGGGGTAGGCCTGACGGCTTTGGCCCTCGGCACACACGCCGGCCTGTCGCGCAGCGCCATTCAACTCTTCGAGAACGGGCAGCGCGCCCCCAGGCGGGTCAACCTGCGCCGGCTGTTGGCCGCGCTGCACGCCACCGCTGAGGCGGCGGGGCTGGTGAACGCCGAGTGGCAGGCGCGCTGGGCGGCCGTGGAGCGCCTCACCAACGTCCGCTGGACCCGGCTGACGGTGGTCGAGCGCCGAGCCTATCCGCACCCGCACGTCTACGACTTCTGCGTTCCGGGCGCGGAGACGTTCTTGGGCGGGCGCGGCGGGCTGTTCGTCCACAACACTTTCACAATCGCCAACATCGTGGCGCAGACGCAGCGGCCGACGCTGGTGATGGCCCACAATAAGACCCTGGCGGCGCAGCTCTACGCCGAGTTCAAGGAATTCTTCCCGCGCAACGCGGTGGAGTACTTCGTGTCGTACTACGACTACTACCAGCCGGAAGCGTATGTGGCCCGGCACGACCTGTATATCGAGAAAGAGACGCAGATCAACGA
Organism: Anaerolineales bacterium; assembly: GCA_043754665.1. Classification (GTDB taxonomy): domain Bacteria; phylum Chloroflexota; class Anaerolineae; order Anaerolineales; family UBA6663; genus JADZEK01. Next base: position 1,281 of record JAYUUW010000686.1, read on the forward strand.
GGAGATCGACCGCCTGCGGCTGGCGGCCACGGCCTCGCTGTTGGCCCGCAAAGACGTGCTGATTGTGTCGTCAGTGTCGTGCATCTACGGCCTGGGCTCGCCGGAGGCCTGGCGCAAGTACATGGTTCATCTGAAGGTCGGCGATACCTTCCGGCGCAACGCCCTGCTCCGGCAGTTGGTGACCATTCAGTATCAGCGCAACGATGTCGAGTTGAAGACTGGGCTGTTCCGGGTGCGGGGCGACACGCTGGAAATCCTGCCCATCGGCCAGCAGAACGGCTTTCGCATCGCCTTCTTTGGCGATGACATTGAGCGCATCGTCGAGTTCGACATCGTGACCGGCGAAATCTACGAGGAAGTGCAAGGGCTGGACATCTTCCCGGCCAAGCACTTCATCACCGAGGAAGAGAAGCTCAAGGCGGCCATCGCCGATATCGACCGCGAGCTGGAAGAGCGGATTGCGTACTTCAAGCAGAACGACATGCTGCTGGAGGCCCAGCGCATCGAGCAGCGCACGCGCTACGATCTGGAAATGCTGCGCGAAGTGGGCTACTGCTCGGGCGTTGAGAACTACAGCCGCCCGCTCGACCAGCGCGCCCCCGGCTCGCCGCCCACCACGCTGATCGACTACTTCCCCAGCGACTTCCTCATGGTGCTCGACGAGAGCCACATGACCGTGCCGCAGATCGGCGGCATGTTCGGCGGTGACCGCTCGCGCAAAGACGAGTTGGTGAAGTACGGCTTCCGGCTGCCCTCGGCGCTCGACAACCGGCCGCTGAGCTTTGGCGAGTTCGAGCAGCGCATGGGCCAGGTGATCTACACCTCCGCCACGCCCGGGCCGTATGAGATGGGCCGCGCCGTGCAGGTGGTCCAGCAGATCATCCGGCCGACCGGGCTGGTGGACCCCGAGATCGAAGTGCGGCCGACCAAGGGCCAGATTGACGACCTGGTGGGCGAGATTCAAAGGCGGCTGGCCAAAGGCGAGCGCACGCTGGTGACCACGCTGACCAAGCGCATGGCCGAAGACCTCTCCGACTACCTGCTGGAGCTGGGCACCAAGGTGACCTACCTGCACAGCGAGATCGACACGCTGGAGCGGATTGAGATTCTGCGCGACCTGCGGCTGGGCGTGTACGACGTGGTGGTGGGCATCAACCTGCTGCGCGAAGGCCTCGACCTGCCGGAGGTGTCGCTGGTGGCGATCCTCGACGCGGACAAAGAAGGCTTCCTGCGCTCGGGCACCTCGCTGGTGCAGACCATTGGCCGGGCGGCGCGGCATGTGAACGGCCGCGTGCTGATGTACGCCGACAAGATGACCGACTCGATGAAGAAGGCAATTGACGAGACCACCCGCCGCCGCGCGATCCAGGTGGCCCACAACGAAGCGCACCACATTGTGCCGGCGGGCATTGTGAAGTCGGTGCGCGACCTGACCTCCCGGCTGCGGGCGGTGGCCGAGGACAAAGCCGAGTACAAGACCGGCACACCGGCCCAACTGCCCAAGGACGAATTGAGCCGGCTGGTCAAAGAGCTGGAAAAGCAGATGAAGGCCGCGGCCCAGGGGCTGGAGTTTGAGAAGGCGGCGCTGCTGCGCGATCAGGTGTTTGAGCTGCGCCAAGCGCTGGTGGAGAACGACCCCAACGTCAAAGAGTGGGAGAAGGCGCAGCGACTGGCTGACTTGGAGGAGTAGCGCCGAAGTGCTGGGGGGAAGTGCGGGGGAGAAGTGCTGGGGACTCGGGGGACTCAGGGGCGGCCAAGTCCGCGCGGCTGAGAAACAAAAAGGGACCACTGCCAAACAAACTAGCTTGGCAGTGGTCCCTTTACAATCATGGCTCAGGGTATTCACCGAGCGCCGAACCCTTGAGTCCCCCGAGTCCCTTGAGTCCCCTCCCAGCATTCCCTATGCTTACTGGAAGAGGGGCATCACCAGCGTCACGGCGAACAGGCACGAACCGGCCAGTCCGCAAAGCACCACCAAGCCGATGACGACCAGGCCGATGATGCGCAGGGTGCGGCCACTATCTGAGGCGGGCGGCGGGGCAGAGGGCAGAGTCATACCGCCGCCTACTTCTTCGCCGGCAGCAGCGCGCGGGCGGCGGCGATGACGGCCTCATAGTCCGGCTGATCGCCGAGCTTGGGCATATAGGCCACGTAGCGCAGCACATCGTCCGGGCCGACCACGAACACCGCCCGCCGCAGCCAGCGCCGCTCGGCCATCACCAGGCCATATTTGACGCCAAAATCCGTCGCCATGTGGTCGCTGACCGTGACCACTTTATTGACGCCGGCCGTGCCGCACCAGCGCCGCTGTGTGGGCGGCAGGTCGGTGCTCACAGTGATAATGATGATGCCCTCGCCCAAATTAGCGGCTTCCGCGTTAAAGCGCTTCGTCTCGGTGTCGCAGGTCGGGGTGTCCAGGGACGGCACCGCGGCCAGGATGCGGACCTTGCCAGCCGTAGCGGCCAGCGGCTCCAGGTCGGTCCACATATCGAAGCCGGGCCACACGCCCACTTGCCCGGTGAAGGCCGGCGCTTTGCGGCCCACGAGCACGTCGTCGCCCAGGATGGTGGCGGGTTTGCCGCCCAATTCCATCAGGCCGGTGCGGCGGATGGGATCACCCGGCGCAGGCTTCGAGACGCGGGGAGCGGCGGGTTTGTAGGCTTTCGCGGTCTGGGTCGACTTGGCAGACTTGGCGCTCTTCTTCGATGCGGACGAGTTGCTTTTGGTGACCATGCAAACTCCTACAATAAAGTGTAAGGAATAATACCACAGGGGTCCCGCCCGGCGGCCAATCTTAAAATTTCCACCACATGCGGATTGGGGCTTCGATGTAGAACATTTTCCTGCCACACTAAACCTATGCCGCTCGCCGCCGCTTTGCCCGCCACCCCCCTGCCCGCCCGCGCCCCTCAACCTTATGTCAAGGTGACAGGGGTGACAGCAATTCGGACGTCGGTGACAGCGGTGACAGCAATTCGGACGCCGGTGACAGCGGTGACAGGAAACCGGATGCTGATGACAGCGGTGACAGCAATGCGGAAGCTGATGACATAAAAACCGGACGCCGATGACAGCAAAATTGGATGCGGATGACGGCAAACTGGCTCATGGCATCACCCCGGCCCACGGCGGTGTCATCTACCGGAACGCGTATGATTGACAAGGCCTAGGCGGAATGATATTCTCGCCGGTGGCTAATTGTTTGTGGAGCAGGAACCGAGACCATGATTTTTGCGCGGGAGCAACTCGAAGCGCGTGAGGCGTTGGCGCTGGCCCCCTACGGCCTGCGCAGCCGCGCCTCGCGCGGGCGGCACTATCAGCCCGACCCGGAGCCAGACGACCGCACCGCCTTTCAGCGCGACCGCGACCGCATCCTGCACACCACCGCCTTCCGGCGGCTGGAGTACAAGACCCAGGTCTTTGTGAACTACGAGGGCGACTACTATCGCACCCGGCTGACACACACGTTGGAAGTGGCCCAGATCGGGCGCACGGTGGCGCGGGCGCTGGGCGCGAACGAAGACCTGGTCGAGGCCATCTGCCTGTCGCACGACCTGGGGCACCCGCCGTTCGGGCACTCGGGCGAGGTGGCGCTCAACCGGCTTATGGCCGGCCACGGCGGCTACGACCACAACAAACAGTCGCTGCGGATTGTGACCAAGCTGGAGCGGCGCTACCCCGCGTGGCCGGGCCTGAATCTCACCTGGGAAGTGCGCGAAGGCATCGTGAAGCACGAGACCGAGTACGACGTGGCCGACGCCAGCGCCTACGACGCCGACAAGCGCGGCCATCTGGAAGCGCAAATCTGTAACGCGGCCGACGAGCTGGCCTACACCGCCCACGACCTGGATGACGGCCTGCGCTCGGCGTTGATCGCCCCGCCCGACCTGGCCGGGCTGACGTTGTGGGAACGCGTGCGCGACAGCATCAACTGGCACACCGACAGCCTGGACGAACTGACCCGCCACCGCTTCATCCGGCGGCTGATCGGCATCGAAGTGGCCGACCTGGTGCAGGCCACCCACCTGCGGCTGGAGGCGGCCGGCGCCGACTCAGTCGAGGCGGTGCAGCGCCTGCCGCACAATGTCATCGGCTGGGGGGCCGAGCTGGGCGCGGCCAACCGCGAACTCAAGCGGTTTCTGTTTGAGAACATGTACCGCCACTACCGCGTGGTGCGCATGCAGGTCAAGGCCGAGAGCCTGCTGAGCGACCTGTTCCAGGGCTACATGCGCGAGCCGGCGCAGTTGCCCAAACGGGTGCAGGAGCGGGCCGCCGCCAAGGGCGACCTGGCGCGGGCCGTGTGCGACTACATTGCCGGCATGACCGACCGCTTTGCCCTGGATGAGCACTACAAACTGTTTGATCCCTATACTCTGCCGTAGGCGTGAGGCGGGGCGACCATCTACCCACGACGAGCGAGGTAAGCCACCGTGAACCAAACCTATTTGACCCCCGACGGCGCGGACAAGCTGCGCGCCGAACTGCTGGAACTGACCACCACCAAGCGCCTCGCGCTGTCCAAGCGCCTGCGCGAGGCCATTCAGATGGGCGACCTGTCGGAGAACGCCGACTACATCATGGCCAAGGAAGATCAGGCCTTTTTGGAGGGCCGGATTCTGGAATTGGAAAGTGTGCTGCGGTCGGCGACGATCATTAAGAACGACCAGGCGGCCGGGTCAGCCTCCGAGACGGTGAACGTGGGCTGCACCGTCACCGTGCAGGAGCCAGGGGAAAAGGCGGAGAAGTACATCTTGGTGGGGGCGAAGGAAGCCGACCCGCGCGCCAGCAAGATCTCCAACGAGTCGCCGATTGGCAAAGCGCTGATGGGGCGGCAGGTGGGCGATGTGGTCAAGGCGGCCACCCCCGGCGGCACGCTGGTGCTCAAGGTGCTGGCCATCGAATACTCGAAGTAGGTTTAGCCAACAAAAAACGCCCCCAGCGCTGGGGGCGTTTTTGATTGGTGCAGCGAAGTGGGCTAGGCGCCGGCCTTGGTGAAGGCGGCCAGTTCGATGGTCAGGCGCTCGAAGAAGCTGCTGGGCGGCAGCGCCCCGCCGCCGTAGGCCATATCGACCACGCGGGCGGTGACCACCAGCGAGGCGGTCTCCATGGAGACGACATCGCCGGGGGTGACGAGCACTGGCTCGCCCTTAGCAGCCAGGCGGCTCTTGAGCGCTTCGTCGCGGAAGGCGTGCTCGCTCATCAGCACCTTGGTGACGGTGCGGATGTCGTTCTTGTCGAACAGCCAGACCTCGAAGGCCATGACCTTCTTGGGATCGCCTACGCCGATGGTCTCGGAGATGCCCATGCCGCACTCGCCCAAGAAGCTGCCGTCGGGCGAGTCGATGCTGAACGAGTCATCGTACAGGTCATCCCCCAGGACGTAGGTGGTCATAAACTGGGC
>JAYUUW010000687.1:0-3139 GCA_043754665.1 Anaerolineales bacterium
GCCTTCCCAGTGCGAGGCGCTGACGAAGAGATCGCCCGCCGCCAGCAGGTGCGGCACATCGTCGCGCTGGCCCAGCAGCGTGACCTGCCCGCTCAGGCCAAGGGCGGCCAGTTGCGCCTCCAGGTCGGCGCGCAGCTCGCCCTCGCCCACGATTACCACCTGCACCGCCGGGTGGGCGGGCAGCAGTTGGGCCACCGCCGCCAGCAGGTCGGGGTAGCCCTTGGCCGGGGTCAGGCGGCCCACGGCGAAGATCAGCGGGCGGGCGGCGTCGCCGGCCAACTGCCGCCGCAGCGCCGCGCGTTCGGCGGCCGGCAGACCGGCATTGGGCGGCACGGCGTTGGGCAGCACATCGATCCCGCGCGTCCCCAACTGCGGCTGGTGAAAGGCGGCCACGGCCGTGCCGTTCGCCATGATGCGCGTGGCCGCCTGCCGCAGCGTCCAGGCCTCGAGCGCGGCGATGAAGTGCTTGTGGGGCGGCAAGTCGTAGCCGGCCGAGCGCAACGAGGCGATCACCGGCAGCCCCGCCAGGCGGCTGGCCCACACCCCTATGATGTTGGCGTAGGTCAGGTGGGTGTGCGCGAGGTCAAAGCGCCCGCGCCGCAGGGCCGCCGCCAATCGCACCAGGCCCACCGGGTCCATTAGGCGGCGCACCGGGGCCGCGCGCACCCGCACATACAGGCGCTCCAGCGCGGCGCTGACGCCGGGATCGGCGTCGCCATCCAGCGTGAAGATGGTCACTTCAGCGGCGGCGCCCAGCGCTTCGGCCAGCACCAACTGCATCTTCTGCGCGCCGCCCCACTGCAAGTTGTCAATGATCTGGGCCACGCGCAGCGGGCGCGGGCCGGTGGCAGCGCGGGCGGGGGCGGGCATGGCGGCCGTGATCATGCGCGGATCAGGGCCGCGCGCACCTGCCGCCCGGCCTGCAGCAGCAGCGGCCGCTGCAGCCACCACTGCGCCGCGCCATAGCTCACCGCGCCAACGCTCACGGCCAGCGCCAACTGCGCCGCCGCCGGCCAGAGCGGCACCAGCGCCAGCGCCCCGGCCACCGCCGCCGCCATCAGCCCGCCGCCCACCGCCGCCGGCCAGAGCGATTGGACCAGGCCGCGCAGCGGCAGCTGCAGCAGGCGCAGCGCGACCACCAGACTGAGTAGCGCGCTCAGCGCCGCCACGGCGAACTGTACCCAGGCGACGGCAACGATGGAGCGCGCCCCAAGCACGGCCCACAGCAAGGCCGGCACCAGTACTGCCGCTCGCAGCAGTGCCAGCCGCGTGAGCACCAGCACTCGGTTCTGAGCCTTGTAGACGCTGCCGGCGGTGTAGGGCAGCGACAGCATCAGCGCATAGAGCGCAATCGCCTGCAGCGGCTCTACCGCCGCCAGCCACTTCTCCGAGAACAGCGTCAGCACCAGCGGGCGGGCCACCAGCGCCAGGCCCAGGCCCAGCGGCACGGTCAGCAGCGTCAGGTAGCGCACGCTGTCGAGAAAGGCCAGGCCTAGCCGGCGCGAGTCGTCGCGCACCTGGGCGTAGACCGGAAACAGCACGCCGCTGACGGCATCGCCCAACTGCATGATGACCAGTTCGGGAATGCGGAAGGCGAGGGTGTACACGCCCAGCATGGCCGCGCCCAGATAGCGGCCGACCAGAATGTAGTCCACGTTCATGAGCAGCAGGGCGGTCAGGTCGAGCGAGAGATACTTGAACCCGTAGGTCAGCAGCGGGCGCACCCGGTCGCGCGCCACGCGCAGGGCCGGCCGCCAGGGCAGCACGTGCCAGCAGCCCGCCACCGAGACCACCAGCCCCGCCAATTGGCCGATGATCAGGCTCCACGCGCCCAAGCCGGCGAAGGCGCACGTGACCGACACCAGCCCCTTGGCCAGCGCCTGCAAGACATCGGGCACGAACTTGCGCCCGAACTGGAGGTGCTTGCGCAGCAGCGCCACCTGCACCGACCGTAACGCGTTCAGAGGAAAGGTGAGCGCCAGCACGCGCGTGACTGGCACGGCGCGCGCATCTTGGAACCACACGCCTACCCACGGCGCGGCGACCCACGCCAGGCCGAACCACACCACGCTCACCGCCAGCCCCAGCCAGAAGGCAGCGTTGGCGGCGGCCGGGTCGTCGCGGTGATAGATGAGCGCCGGCTCCAGCCCCAGGTCGCTGAACACATCCAGAAAGGCGATCGTCGTCACCGCGAAGGCGACGACGCCGAAATCCTCCTGGCTGAGCAGCCGCGCCAGCATTACCGTGCTGATGAAGACCAGCAGCTTGCCGCTATAGCGGGCGGCATAGCGCCAGAACACTCCTTGAATGGCGGCGGCGGCGAGGCGGGGCGGGCGCTCAGCGATCATGGCTCGGCGGCACCGCGGCCAGGTCAAGATAGCGCCCAACGGCCGGGGCCAGGTAGCGGCGCAGAATGAGGCGGGCCGGCGCCGCCACGGGGCGCGGGTAACGGGCCAGGGTTCGTTCGTATTCGCGCCACAAATGCAGCGTGAGCAGGGCGGCATACAAATAGGCCACGCGCCGGTCGCCGCCCAGGCCGGCCGGGTAGGCGCTCAGGGCGGCCTGCCAGAGCTGCTGAATGGCCGGCCACGGCAGCCACGCCCCGCCACTCAACACTTGCGGCCAGCGCGTGGTCAGGCTGACCAGCAGCAGGGCCAGGTCGAAGTAGACCGGGCCGCGCCGGCTGCGCCCAATGTCAATCACGGTCACCCGGCCGGCGGCATCAACCAGCACGTTGGCCGCGCTGAGGTCGCCTTGCAGCCAGGCGGTGGCGGCGGGCGTGTGCTCCAGGCCGGCGATCAGCGCCTCGAACCGGCGGCGGAGGCTGGGCAGCTGCGCGGGCTCGGCGGCGAAGCCTTCCAGCAGGCCCAGCTCGCGCGCCACTTTCGCGCGCAAGTCGGGGGCCCATGGGAGGTAGTGATCGGGCTGGCCGAGTTCCTGATGGAAGCCCGCCAGCCAGTGTGCCGCCCGGCTTACCACGCGCTCCAGCGGCTGCCAGGCGGCCGGCCCGCCCCAGGCCAGGCGGCCGGTCAGCAGCGCCGGCAGCGGGCGGGCGTCGAGCCACTCGGTGACGAGGGCGTTGAACGCTGGCAGGTAGGCCACCGGCCGCAGGCGCAGAAAGCGGGCCTCATCGTGCAGG
>JAYUUW010000688.1:0-1870 GCA_043754665.1 Anaerolineales bacterium
TCTCCCCCAAGAAGCGGGCCCTGCTAGAACTGCGCCGCCAGGGCGCCGGCAGCGGTGAGACACAGGGCGAGCCGATCGCCGTGGTCGGCCTCGGCTGCCGCTTTCCGGGGGGGGCCAACAGCCCGGCGGCTTACTGGCAGTTGCTGCGCGACGGCGTGGATGCGGTGAGCGAGGTGCCGGCCGACCGCTGGGATATTGACGCCTACTTTGATCCCAACCCTGATGCACCCGGCAAGATGTACACGCGCTGGGGCGGTTTTATTCGCGGGGTCGACCTATTCGAGCCGCAGTTCTTCGGGATTGCGCCGCGCGAAGCCGTGTCGCTCGACCCACAGCAGCGCCTGCTGCTCGAGGTCGCCTGGGAGGCGCTCGAACACGCGGGCCTGCCCCCCGATCAACTCGTCGGCACCAAGACGGGCGTGTTCGTGGGGATGATGACCAACGATTACGCGCAGTTGAACATGCATCACTACGACCCTACGCGGGTCGACGTGTATAGCGGCTCGGGCGTTGATCCCAGCTTCGCGGCCGGCCGGCTCTCCTATGTGCTCGGTCTGCAAGGCCCGAGCATGGTGATCGAGACCGCCTGCTCGTCGGCGCTGGTCGCGATCCATTTGGCCTGCCAAAGTCTGCGGGCGGGCGAAAGCGATCTGGCCCTGGCCGGCGGCGTCAATCTGATCTTGTCGCCCGAGGCCACGATCTACTCCTGCCGCATCCATTCCATGGCGGCCGATGGCCGCTGCAAGACCTTCGACGCCCGCGCCGATGGCTATGTGCGCGGCGAGGGCTGCGGCGTGGTGGCGCTCAAGCGCCTCAGCGACGCCGCGCGCGATGGCGATCACATCTGGGCCATCCTCCGCGGTTCGGCCATCAACCACGACGGCAAGAGCGGCGGCCTCACCGTGCCGAATGCCGCCGCCCAGCAGGCCGTCATTCGGGCCGCGGTGCGCAGCGCCGGGGTTGACCCAGCCGCGATCAGCTACGTCGAGGCGCACGGCACTGGCACACCGCTGGGCGACCCGATTGAGATCCGCGCCTTGTGGGCGGTGCTGGGCGAGGGCCGCTCACCGGCTCAGCCGCTGACCGTGGGCTCCGCCAAGACCAATCTCGGCCATCTCGAAGCCGCGGCGGGCATCGCCGGTTTCATCAAGACCGTCTTGGCGCTGCACCATCAGACCATTCCGGCGCACCTGCATCTGCAGACGCGCAATCCCTACATCGCCTGGGAGACCATGGCGATCACCATTCCGGCGACGGCGACGAGTTGGCCGGTGGCGGCTGGGCCGCGCCTGGCCGGTGTCAGTTCCTTCGGCCTGAGCGGCATGAACGCGCACATTGTGCTGGAAGAAGCCCCGCCGGCCGCGCGCGGCGACGGCTCAGCGGCAGCCAGCGGCCCGCATCTGCTGCCGCTCTCGGCGCGCACGCCCGAGGCGCTGCGGGCGCTGGCCGGGCGCTACGCCGCCGTGCTGGCCGAGCCAGCCGCGCCGCCGCTGGCCGATCTCGCGGCCGCCGCCGGCTCAGGCCGCAGCCACTTCGCCGAGCGCGCCGCGCTGGTGGTCACTAACCCCGCCGAGGCGCTGGCGGCATTGCAGGCGCTGGCGGATGGGCAGTCCCATCCCGCCCTGCAGACCGGCACTGTGCCGGCCACCGCCCCGCGCCCGCGGCTGGTGTTCGTCTGCGCCGGGCAGGGCGGCCAGTGGGCGGGTCTGGCCCCGGCGCTCCTGGCTGATCCGGTTGCATTAGCTGTGTTGCAGCAGGTCGCCGCCGCCGCGCCGCCCGATCTGGGCTGGTCTTTGCTGGCGTTGCTGGCCGACCCGGCCGCGCCCTGGCTGGAGCGCATCGACCAGCTTCAGCCGATCTTGTTCGCGCT
>JAYUUW010000689.1:0-3246 GCA_043754665.1 Anaerolineales bacterium
TGAGCGCCCAGGCCCAGTACCGCGCCTGCCTGGTGGCCGAGGGCAAAGACCCGGCCGCCTTCCCCAATCCGCTCACCCGCGAGGTCATCATTGCCGACACGCGCGAACGCGCCTGGGAGCTGGCCGAGCAGTACCTCATGGTCAACTACCGCGACGAATACGGCGGCGGCTGGCAGCATCCGCTCATCGGCTCGCAAGACCGCACGCCCGTCGACCAGCTTGAGGCCCTCAGCCAAGACCGCTTCCTCGTCGGCAGCCCCGACGATGTCATCACCAAACTCAAGCGCTTCCAAGACACCTTCGGCGTCGACCATCTCATCTGCCGGCTCTATTTCCCCGGCATGCCGCACGACCACATCTTGCAAGAATTGAAACTGATCGCCACGGAAGTCATGCCGGCCTTCAAGACCGCCTAAGTTTATGCCCGCCACGCCCGCCTTCCCGCCGCTCGACCGCACCCTCTCGCCCTACACCGGCTGGACCCGCGCGCACTGGGTCGCTCTGCTCGGCCGCCTAACCCACGGCTTCGCCCTGGCCGCCGACCGGGCCGGCTCGCCCGCCCGCGTGCTCTACCGCGACGACCGGCGCGGCCTGCCCGACGCCGCCGACGGCATTGAGTCCTTCGCCCGCCTCGGTGCGGCCTGGGGCGCATGGCTGGCCAACCCGGCCAACCCCGATACCGTCGAGTGGAACGGGCACACGCACGACATCGCCGCGCTCTTCCGCCAGGGCCTGCTCGACGGCACCGACTCCGCCAACCCCTACACCTACTGGGGCGACATCCCCCACATGGATCAGCGCATCGTCGAAAGCGCCGACCTGGCCGTCGCCCTCTGGCACAGCCGCGAGCGCGTGTTCTCGACTCTCTCCCCCGCCGAGCAGGCCCAGATCATGAACTGGCTGGCCCTGGTTGATGGCAAGGGCAACTACCCCGACAACTGGATTCTGTTCTCGGCCGTCGGCCAGGCGGTGCGCCTGCAGTTGGGCTTCCCCGTCTCTGAAGCCGAGCTCGACAGCAACCTCGACTACATGGACGAGTTCTATCGCGGCGACGGCTGGTACGTTGACGGCCTGGCCGACGAGTACGAGCTTTACAACGCCTGGATGTTCAACTGGCACTACCTGCACTGGGCCCTCATCGACGGCCACCGCCGCCCCGCCTACCGCCAGCGCATCCTCGCACGCGCCCGTTCGTTCGTCGCCGGCTTCCAGCACTTTTTTGGCAGCAATGGCTCCTACCCGGCCTGGGGCCGCAGCATCGTCTACCGCTTCGCCGCCGTCGCCGGGTTCCAAACCACGCACCGCCTGGGTCTGGGCGTCGCCGCGCCCGGCCTGCTGCGCCGCGCCGCCAGCGGCAACCTCAGCTACTTCTACAGTCGCGGCATGTTCGACCCGCTCGATGACCATCTCGTTCAGGGCTACCACGGCGACTTCCCGCCCGCCAACGAGCCTTACATCTCGCCCGGCTCGGTCTACTGGTGCGCGCACGGCCTCTTTGCCCTCAGCTTTGACGCCGCCGACCCGTTCTGGACCGACCCCGAACTGCCGCTGCCGGTGGAGCAGGGCGATTTCGAACTGGTGCTGCCCGCGCCCGGCTTTCTGGTCAGCGGCCGGCAGGCCACCGGCCAGGTGCTGCTGCTCAGCGCCCGCAGCGGCCAGGAGCACGACTCGCCCGGCTACAACTACACCACCAAGTACGGCAAGCTGGCCTACAGCACGCACTTCCCATTCAACGTGCTGCCCGCGCGCGGCTCGCACGCGCCCGACGCCATGCTCGCCCTCTCGCGCGGCGGCCGCCGCTTCGGCCACCGCCTGCACGCCCGCGCCGGCGCCGTGGCCCCCGGCTTCATGTGGACCCGCTTCGACGAAATGGTCGACGACGAATTCCAGCCGCTGTGGGTTGGCGTGCTGCTCTGGGGCGACCGGCAAATTCGGCTGGCCCTCATCCGCCCCACCTTTCCGGTCGTGGCCGTCGAGGCCCCCGGCGCGCTCGGCACCGACGCCCCCACGCGCATTCAGCGCCGCTCTGACCCCGCCGCCGGCTGGGAATACGCCGAGGTCGAGGGCCGCGCCGTCGGCATTCAGCGCCTGCTGGGCTACGACACCCAGCGCCCCAGCGCCACCTGGCTCGACCAATCGAACCTCAATCTGGCCTACACCTACACCGAGCAGCCGGTGGTCACCGAGGCCGCGCCCAGCGTCTACCCGCGCTGCCTCGCCGCCGTCAGTCTCGTGCGCCCCGCGCCCTTCGACCCGGCCGTTGAGTTCGCGGGCCTCTCGCTCACCGCCACCGCCAACGGCCAGTTCACCGTCGCGCTCCCCGGCGACGAGCACGCCTTCGTGGCCGTCGGCGATGCGCTCCCCCGCGCCGTCACGCTCAACGGCGTTAAGATCGAGGGACGCGGCCTGCGCTACGCCCGCCTCGCCCCCGGCAGCTTGTGCGGCCTCGGCCTCACCCGCGCCGCCGGCATCGCCGCGTTCGCCGCCCCTGCCACCTGCCGCCTCACCGCCCTCGGCGCTGGCCGCTTCGAGATCCTCACCGACGTTGGCCTCACGCTCGACCCGGCCTGGCTCGGCGGCGCGATTAAAACTGTCTCCGTCCGCCCGCCCGCCGGCGCGGCCGTGGATGTCACCGCCGGCGTCTCCGGCACGACCCTCCCCGCCGCCCTGGTGGAGCACTGGGCCGAGCGTACCGACCGCACGCTCGTCACCTTCGAGGTGCAGGCGTGACCGCCGCCGCGCCCTTGGCCCCGTTCGACCTGACCGTGCTCATGTATCACTACGTGCGCGACCCCGGCGACCCGTCGGAAGACGGCACCGGCATCCCTGGTTTACCCACCGCCGCCTTCGAGGCGCAGTTGGCCGCCGTGTGCCGCGCCTTCAACCCCGTGGCTTGGCCCGCTGTGCAGGCGCACCTGCTGGGCCTCTCTCAACTGCCGCCCCGCGCCTGCCTCATCACCTTCGACGACGGCCTGCGCGACCATTACGAAAACGCCTTCCCGCGCCTCCAGGCGCATGGCCTCTCTGGCCTGTTCTTCGCGCTCGCCCGCCGCCCCGGCGACGGCCTGACCTTCCCGCACCGCATTCACTTCCTTCTGCCGCTGCTGGGCCTCGATGGGCTGCGCGCCGCCCTCATGGCCAAGCTGCCGCCCGACCAGCAGGCCGCCCTCACCGCCGCCGAAGCCCACTACCGCCCGCTCTGGTCCGACCCGGTGGATGGCCTCAAGACCGCCCTCCAGCGCGATC
>JAYUUW010000690.1:0-1860 GCA_043754665.1 Anaerolineales bacterium
CCGCTCACTTATGAAGACCCGCGCCGTGATCCTCGCCGGTGGTGAAGGCTCCCGCTTAGGGGTGCTCACCGCCAAACGCGCCAAACCGGCCGTCCCCTTCGCCGGCAAGTACCGCATCATCGACTTCGTGCTTTCCAACTGCGTCAACTCCGGCCTGTTCGATGTGATGCTGCTGACGCAGTACCGCCCGCACTCGCTCAACGAGCACATCGGCGCGGGGCGGCCGTGGGACCTTGACCGGGGCTTCACCGGCGGCCTGCAAATCTTCCAGCCCTACAAGGGCCGCGCCGACACCGATTGGTACGCCGGAACCGCCGACGCCATCCAGCAAAACTTCACCTTCCTCAAGCGCGGCAACCCCGACCTCGTGCTCGTGCTGGGCGGCGACCACATCTACCAGATGAACTACGACCCGATGATTACGTTCCACCTCGATCATCAGGCCGACCTCACCATCGCCACCCTTCGCGTCTCCATCGACGAAGCTCGGCGCATGGGCATCCTGGCCACCGACGACAGCTACCGCGTGCGCGAGTTTGTCGAGAAGCCCAAAGACCCGCCCGGCACCATGGCCTCTATGGGCATCTACATCTTCAACCTGGGCGTGCTCGACCGCATGCTGCTCGAAGACGCCAAGCGCCGCGACTCGCAGCACGACTTCGGCAAAGACATCATCCCGCGCATGCTCAGCCTGGGCATGCGGGTCTTCGCCTATCCCTACAACGGCTACTGGGTCGATGTTGGCACGCTCGACTCGTACTGGCGCGCCCACATGGATTTGCTCTACCACCCGCCGCGCTTCGACCTCAACGACCGCTCGTGGATCATCCACACCAAGTCCGAAGAGCGCCCGCCGGTGCTCATTCAAGAAGGCGCGATTGTCAAAGACAGCCTGATCACCGACGGCTCGATCATCGCGCCCGGCGCGCGGGTGGAGCGCAGTGTGCTCTCGCCCGGCGTCTATGTCGGCCCCGAAGCCGTGGTGCTCGACTCGATTCTGTTCACTGACTGCTCGGTCGAGGCCGGGGCGCGGGTTGAACGCGCCATCGTGGATAAGTACGTCACCGTGGGCCACCGCGCCCGCGTGGGCCGCTTCGACCCGGCCGCCACCGATCCCGGCATCTCGGCCGTAGGCAAGAACGTGCAAATCCCCAACAACACCATCATCGGGCGCGGGGCGCAGGTGGGCGCGGACGTGGCGCCCGATGCCTTCCCGCGCGAGGGCGTGGCTGACGGCCAAATTCTGGAGCGTAAGGCGTGACCGCGCTGGCGACGAGTTCTGCCTTAGAACCGTCGGCTGAAGCCATCGTTAGCAAGCGCGGCTCCGGCCTGTTATTACACCCTAGCTCGCTGCCCGGCCGCTACGGCATTGGCGACCTGGGGCCGACGGCCTACGCCTGGGTCGACGCGCTGGCGCGGGCCGAGCAAAAGTGGTGGCAGGTGCTGCCGCTCGGCCCCACCGGTTACGGCGACTCGCCCTACCAATGTTTCTCGGCGCTGGCCGGCAACCCCTACCTCATCAGTCCCGAAGACCTGGTGCGTGACGGCCTGGTGCGCGCCGCCGACGCCGAGTCGAAAATCTTTCCCGACGACAAGGTCGACTTCGGCCCGGTGATCGACTACAAGGTGTGGCTGCTGGGCCGCGCCTGGGAGGCGTTCAAGGGCGGCGCCGCGCCGGCCCTGCGCCCGGCCTTCGATGAATTCTGCGCCGCCGAGGCCGCCTGGCTCGACGACTTCGCCTTCTTCATGGCCCTCAAAGAGAAGCAGGGCGGCGGCACCTGGCTCGACTGGCCCGCGCCCCTGCGCCAGCGCGCCCCGGCCGCGTTGGCCAAGGCCCGCGCCACGCTGGGCGACGCCATG
>JAYUUW010000691.1:0-11001 GCA_043754665.1 Anaerolineales bacterium
ATCGCGGGGCTGATGTCCGACGAGCGGGCCGAGGTGGTGGCGCGCAAGGCCGAGGCCGTGCTGGCCGAGTTCCACGCCTACGGCTGCCGTCTGCACAACGCCAACATCCAGCTCAGCTTCTTGGCGCTGGTGGTCATTCCTGAGCTGCGCCTCTCCGATCTGGGCCTGGTCGATGTGACCCAATTCAAACCCGTGCCGGTGCTGGTGGCCGGCCCATAACTAAGTTGGCCGGGCCAGTCTGCGGCGCCGCCGTTCTAAGGAGATAAAAACGCAATGCAAACCAATCTGCGCGGTCGCGACCTCATTGGCGATCTCGACTTCAGCCGCGAAGAAGTCGAAACCGTACTCGACGTGGCCTGGGACCTGAAGCGCAAGCGCGCCCTGGGCGAACCGCACGCCTACCTGCGCGACAAGGCGCTGGCCATGCTGTTCTTCTTCACCAGCACCCGCACGCGCGGCTCGTTCGAGGCCGGCATGGCCCAACTCGGCGGCCACGCGGCCTTTATTGATTCGCAGACCACCCAAATCTCGCACGGCGACACCGCCAAGGAAATCGGCGAGATTTACGGCCGCTACTTCGACGGCATCGCTATCCGCCAGTGCGACTGGCAGTTCGGCAACCAGTACCTCAACGAGGTCGCCCGCGCCAGCCGCGCGCCGGTGCTCAACATGCAGTGCGATGTCTACCACCCCTTTCAGTGTCTGGCCGACCTGATGACCATTCAGGAGAAGCTCGGCCGCGATCTGCGCCGCCGCAAGGTCGTCGTGAGTTGGGCCTACGCCGCCTCGTACAGTAAGCCCCTCTCGGTGCCGCAATCGCTGATCTTGCAGATGACGCGCTTCGGCTGCGACGTGGTGCTGGCCCACCCGCCGGAATTCAAGCTGATGCCCGACATCATGGACCAAGCGCGCGACAACGCCCGCAAGCACCATGTGGGCTTCGACGTGACTGACAACATGGACGAGGCCTTCAAGGATGCGGACGTGGTCTACCCCAAGTCGTGGGGGCCGCTGGTCACCGCCCCCGGCAAGGATGAAGGCAAAAGTTTGATCGAGAAGTACCGCGCGTGGATCACCGATCAGCGCCGCATGGACCTGACCCAGGACGACGCGCTTTACATGCACTGCCTGCCGGCCGACCGCGGCCTGGAAGTGACCGACGAGGTCATCGACGGGCGCAAGTCGGTGGTGTACGACGAGGCCGAGAACCGCCTGCACGCTCAGAAAGCGGTGATGGCGCTCACGATGAGCTAACCGGGCAGTGGTTGGTAGGGAGGCAGTTCGATGACCAAGCTCGCAGTCGTGGCAGTGGGCGGGAACGCCCTCATCAAAGACGAACAGCATCGCACGGTGCGCGACCAGTACGACGCGGCGGCCGAGTCCATGCGCCACATCGCCGGCATGATCGCCGCCGGCTGGGACGTGGTGGTCACGCACGGCAACGGGCCGCAGGTGGGCTTCATCCTGCGGCGGTCGGAACTCTCACGCCACGAGCTGCACGAGGTGCCGCTCGACTCGTGCGGCGCCGACACGCAGGGCGCCATCGGCTACATGTTCCAGAAGGCGCTGGTCAACGAGTTCCTGCGCCTCAAGCTCGACCGCCAGCCGGTGACCGTGGTGACGCAGGTACTGGTCGACCTGAACGACCCGGCCTTTCAGAAGCCCAGCAAGCCCATCGGCTCGTTCATGTCTGAGGCCGACGCCCGCGCCAAGCAGCAGTCCGAAGGTTGGAGTGTGGTTGAAGATGCCGGGCGCGGCTGGCGGCGGGTGGTTGCCTCGCCCAAGCCCCAGCGCATTGTGGAGCGCGACGCCATTCTGGCCCTAATTCGCCAGGGTTTTGTGGTCATTGGCGTGGGCGGGGGCGGCATTCCGGTGGCCGCCAACGCCGCCGGCGAGCTGACCGGGGTGGAAGCGGTGATCGACAAAGACTACGCCTCGGCCCTGCTGGCTAACAGCCTTCCGGCCGATTTATTCGTCATTTCTACCGCTGTTGAGCGCGTCGCCTTGAATTACAATAAGCCCGATCAGCGCTGGCTCGACCGCCTCACCCTGGCCGAGGCCAAGGACTACCTGGCGGCCGGGCATTTTCACAAAGGCAGCATGGCGCCCAAAATCGAGGCCGTGGTCTCGTTTTTGGAGCGCGGCGGCCCACAGGCGCTGATCACCAATCCGGAGAACATCGGCCGCGCGTTGGCCGGTGAAACCGGCACCTGGCTGGTGCCCTAAGCCCCCACCCCTGAAAGGAGGTGCCGCGCACCCACAAGTAAGGCTTGGCTGAACCCGAAGCGAGTAACAATCTGCGTATTAGTAGGAGGAGACTGAGTATGACTAAGCAATTGATGCGCGGGATGAGCCTGCTCACCGCCGCCGCCCTGTTCCTGGCCGCCTGTACCCCCGCCGCCACGCCGACCACCGCGCCGCAGCCGACCGCCGTGGTAGCGGCCACCACCGCCCCCGAAGCGACCACGGCCCCCGAGCCGACCACCGCGCCGGAAGCGACGACTGCGCCCGAAGCCACCGCCGAGCCGGCCGAAGGCGACATTCAGATCCCGGATATTGAAGACGGCAAGTTCAACGTCGCCATGGTCCTCATTGGGCCGCACGACGACGGCGGCTGGAGCCAGGCCCACTACGAAGGCCTGCTCTACATTGAAGAGAACATGCCTGACTCGCACGTGGCCTATATCGAATTCGTGCCCGACACAGCCGACTCCGAGCAGGTCTTCCGCAGCCTGGCGCGCAAGGGCTTCGACCTGATCTTCGGCACCTCCTTTGGCTACATGGACCCGATGGCGACCGTGGCCGAAGAGTTCCCCGACCAGATGTTCATTCACATCAGCGGCTACAAGAGCAACACCACCAACTTCGGCAATCTGTTCGGCGCGATGGAAGTCATGAAGTACATCGCCGGCATGATCGCCGGTTCGCGCGCCATGGCCGACGGCAACCCGCACATCGGCTACATGGCGACCTTCCCCATCCCTGAAGAACTGCGGCTGGGTAACGCCATCATGCTGGGCGTCAAGCGCACCTGCCCCGAGTGCACGCTCGACATCCGCTGGATCAACACCTGGCACGACCCGGTGAAGGAAAAAGACGGCGCGACCTCGCTGTTTGATGCCGGCGCGCAGGTGGTCTTCACCGGCGCCGACACCCCGGCCGCCGGCGATGTGGCGACCGAAAAGGGCAAGTACGGCGTCAACTACGACTGGTTTGGCAACTGCACCTCCGACGGCTGCCTGACCTCCCCCTACTGGAATTGGGGCCCCGTCTACACCGAAATCGCGCTGGCCACCCAGGCCGGCACGTACACCGCCGGCTGGCAGTACTTCGACGCTGATAGCGGCGGCCTGGGCCTCTCGGGCTTCGGTGAGGGTGAAACCCTCCAGCCCGGCGTGGCGAGCCTGCCCGAAGCGGATTTGCAGCTGATCCGCGACACCTACGCGGCGGCGCTGGCGGGTGAGTTCACCCGCTTCGATGTCTTCGCCGGCCCGATCAACGACAACACCGGCGCGGTCATCGTGCCGGAGGGCTCGGCCATGACCCAGTCTGACCTCGATCAGTTCCCGCCCGGCGCGCCGGGGCTGGAATGCGAGTACTGCATGTACTGGTGGGCCGATGGCATTACGGCCCAACTGCCCGAGTTGAGCAACTAGTCTCGCCGCGCGACGCTTCTTAGTCGCCTACGACGGACTTTCGTCGCCTAATCCCCGCCCCCGCGCGTAAGCGCGGGGGCGGGGCCTGGATGCCCATGACCGCAGACGCTCCCCTCGCCGTCGCCATGCGCGGTATCGTCAAGCGCTTCCCGGGCGTACTGGCGAACGACCACGTCGATTTTGAGCTGCGCGCGGGCGAAATTCACGCGCTGCTCGGTGAAAACGGGGCCGGTAAGAGCACGCTGATGAGCGTGCTCTCGGGCCTGTATAGGCCTGAGGCCGGCACGATCTTGGTGCGCGGCCAGCCGGCCAGCTTTAACTCCCCACGCGACGCCATCGCCCACGGCCTGGGCATGATCCACCAGCACTTTATGCTGGTCGAATCCCAATCGGTCACCGAAAATATATTGTTGGGTCTCAACGAGCCGCGTTTTATCATGCGCCTGGCCGACTATGACCGCCGCGTCGCCGAGTTGGGCCGGCACTTCGGCCTGAGCGTGACGCCGCAAGCCAAAATCTGGCAGCTTTCGGTCGGCGAGCAGCAGCGAGTAGAAATTCTAAAAATGCTCTATCGCGGCGTGCAGGTGCTCATTATGGATGAGCCCACCGCCGTGCTGGCCCCGCAGGAAATCGAGGGGCTGTTTACGACCCTGCGCGCCATGGTGGCCGCCGGCAAATCCATCGTCTTCATCAGCCACAAGCTCAATGAAGTCATGGCGATTGCCGACCGCGTGACGGTACTGCGCCAGGGCAAGGTGACCGCCGCCGGCCTGCCCACCGCCCAGACCAGCATCCCCGAACTGGCGCGGCTGATGGTCGGGCGCACCGTGTTGTTCGACCTGCACAAGAAGCCCCAGCCGCCCGGCGAAGTAGTGCTAGAACTGGACCGCCTCAACGCGATCAACAATAAGGGCCAGGCCTGCCTCAAAGATTTCTCGCTCCAGGTGCGCGCCGGGGAGATCGTGGGCATCGCGGGCGTGGCCGGCAACGGCCAGTCCGAACTAGCCGAGGTCATCACCGGGCTGCGCCGCGCCACCAGCGGCCGGGTGCTGGTCCACGGCACCGATGTGACCCACGCCTCCGTGCGGGCCGTCATCGCCCAGGGCGTGTCGCATGTGCCCGAGGACCGCACGCATGTCGGCTCGGCCCCCAACTTGAGTATTACCGACAACGTCATTATGAAGCAGTATCGCACCGCGCCGGTGGCGAATGGCTGGTCGCTCAACAGCCTGGCCGCCCGCAAGCAGGCCGAAACCCTCAAGGTTGAGTACCAGATCCTCGCCCCCACTGTGGCGACCCAGGCGCGCACGCTCTCGGGCGGCAATTTGCAGCGCGTGATTCTGGCGCGCGAACTATCGGCCAAGCCCAAGCTGCTGATCGCCATGCAGCCCACGCGCGGCCTGGATGTCGGCGCGATTGAGGGCGTG
Organism: Anaerolineales bacterium; assembly: GCA_043754665.1. Taxonomy (GTDB): domain Bacteria; phylum Chloroflexota; class Anaerolineae; order Anaerolineales; family UBA6663; genus JADZEK01. Next base: position 5,084 of record JAYUUW010000691.1, read on the forward strand.
CAGCGGCTGCTGCTGGCCCAGCGCGAGGCCGGCGCCGCCATCCTGTTGGTGTCGGAAGAGCTGGAAGAAATCTTCGCCCTCAGCGACCGGGTGGTGGTGATTTACGAGGGCGAGGTGGCCGGCGAAGTGTTCGCCCGCGACACCGATGCCATCGGCCTGCTGATGACCGGCGGCGGCCGGACTACCACTGCACCCGCTGCCGCCGCGCCGCCCGCCGCTCAGCCCTGACTAGGAGACCTCTGTGGCGACACCCTCTGCCGCACCGCGCCGCTGGCGCTTTCCATACCACCTCCAGGTTGAGCGCCGCCTGACCGTGCCGCGCTGGCTGTCGCCGGTGGTCTCGTTCGGCGCGCTGATCGTCGCGCTGATCCTGGGCGCCATCATCCTCGAACTGGTCGGCGGCAATTGGCTCCAGGCCTATACCCACATTGCCAAGGCCGCCTTTGGCGACATCGGCGTGTTCTCCGACACGCTGGTCAAGGCCACGCCGCTCATCCTCACCGGGCTGGCCTGCACGGTCGCCTTTCAGATGAAGCTGTGGAACATCGGGGCCGAGGGCCAGTACGTCATGGGCGCGCTGGGAGCGGCCATGGTGGTGCTGACGCCGCTGCTGCCCGAAGACACGCCGCGCCTGATCGTCGTGCCGGTGATGCTCGTGTTCGGCATGCTCTTCGGCGCGCTGTGGGGGGCCATCCCCGGCCTGCTGAAGGCCAAGCTGCGCGTCAACGAGATCATCACCACGCTCATGCTCAACTACATCGCCATCGAGCTGGTCAACTACTTCGTCTTCGCCGTCTGGAGCGAAGGCGGCTTTCAGCAGAGCGCGCCCTTTGCCAAGACGGCCTGGCTGCCGCGCCTGGCCGACTACGCCAAGGCCTTCCCCATCCTGCGCGGCCTGACCACGCACTTCGGCCTGATCTTGGCCGTGGCGGCGGCGGTGCTGGTGTGGTTCATCCTCTACCGCAGCCTGTGGGGCTACGAGATTCGTCTCATCGGCGACAACGCCCGCGCGGCCGAGTACGCCGGCATCAACATCACGCGCAACACCATCTTGGTGATGATGTTCTCCGGGGCGCTGGCCGGGCTGGCGGGCATGTCCGAAATCTCCGGGGTGCTGCACCGGCTGCAAACCGGGCTGGGCGCGGGCTATGGCTTCTCGGGCGTCATTGTGGCCTGGCTGGCTAAGCTCAACCCGCTGGTGGTCATCCCGGTCTCCATCCTGTTTGGCGGTCTCATCTTGGCCGGGCGCGAAATCCAGCCCAGCGGGGTGCCCCGCCTCATCCAGGGCATCATCCTGTTTATGCTCATCGCCAGCGAAGTGCTGCTGCGCTATCAAATCCGGCTGGTGCGCGTCGAAGCGCTCACCGCCGAGCCAGCCTAGGCAGGAGATGGCGTGGACCTCCTCATCATCTTTCAGGCGGGCGTCGCCAGCGGCACGGTGCTGCTGTTTGCCACCATTGGCGAAATCATCTGCGAGCGGGCCGGCGTGCTCAACCTCGGCGTCGAGGGCATGATGCTCATCGGCGCCATGACGGCCTTTAGTGTGACCGTGTCCACCGGCAACGGCTGGCTGGGCCTGTTGATGGCTATGTTTGCGGCCGGCTTGCTGGCGCTGCTGCACGGTGTGGTCACCATCCACTTTCAGGCCGACCAGGTGGTCAGCGGCCTGGCGCTCACCTTTTTGGGCGTGGGCCTCAGCCTGGTGTTCGGCGAGGGCCTCAGCAAGGCCGGCACCGAGGCGCTGCGCCAGTCGGTGGTGGGCGGCTTCATGCCCTGGCAGCGCTTCTCCATTCCGCTGCTCAGTGCCATCCCCGGCCTCGGCCGCATCTTCTTCACCGAGCACAGCGTCATGGTCTATATCGGCTATCTCATGGTGCCGCTGACGTGGTACTACATCAACCGCACGCGGCCGGGGCTGCACCTGCGCGCCGTGGGCGACAACCCCACCGCCGCCGACTCGATGGGCCTGAACGTCTACCAGCTGCGCTACCTGTACGTGGTGGTGGGCGGCATGCTGGCCGGCCTGGCGGGCGGTACCATCAGCCTGGTGGCCTCGCCCGGCTGGTTCAGCGAGCTCACCACCTCCGGCCAGGGCTGGATTGCCGTGGGCCTGGTGATCTTCGCCCAGTGGGACCCCTTCCGCGCCGCCTTTGGGGCCTACGCCTTCGGCACGCTGCGCCGGCTGATCCTCGACATTCAAGGCCCGGCCACGCTGTTCGGCTTGACCAACCCGTTCTTCATCAACTCGTACCTCGGCTTCTTCCTCGCCATGCTGCCGTATGCCTTCACTATCCTGGTGCTCGTCATCGGCTCGCGCGGTGCGCTGCGCCAGCGCCTGGGCGCCCCAGCCGCCCTCGGCAACCCGTATATCCGGGGTGAGCGCGGGAATTAGCGCCTGAACGCGTATAATAGGCCGCTACCGGCCTATGTTACGCTTTAGACCCTTTAGGCCCTTCGCGTTCTAACGATTCGACTGGAAAACCTCCCATGCGTATGTCGTCTCTTTTCGGCCAAACCCTGCGTGACGCCCCCGGCGATGCCGAGGTGGTCAGCCACCGGCTGCTGGTGCGCGCCGGCTTCATCCGCCAGTTGGGCGCGGGCATTTTCAGCTACCTGCCGTTTGCCAAGCGCGCGCTGACCAAGATCGAGAACATTATGCGGGCCGAGATCAACGCCATCGGCGGGCAAGAAGTGACCATGCCCGTCATCCACCCGGCCGACATTTGGAAAGAGACCGGCCGCTGGTATCAGATCGGCGCGGAGATGGGCCGCTTCCTCGACAAGAACGGCCGCGACATGGCCTTGGCCATGACGCACGAAGAGGTGGTGGCCGACCTGACCCGCAAGGAAGTGCAGTCGTACCGCCAACTGCCCATGCTGATCTACCACATCCAAACCAAGTGGCGCGACGACCCGCGCCCCCGCGCCGGCCTTATCCGCGTGCGCGAGTTCACCATGCTCGACAGCTACAGCCTCGATGCCGACGAGGCCGGGCTGGACCAGCAGTACCGCGCCCACTACCAGGCCTACTTCAACATCTTCAACCGCTGCGCGCTGCCCTCCATCGCCGTGGGCTCCGACGTGGGCATGATGGGCGGCAGCCTGGCCCACGAGTACATGTACCTGACGCCCATCGGCGAGGACACGCTGCTGCTGTGCGACCAGTGCGGCTATGCGGCCAACCGGCAGATCGCGCACTTCCGCAAGCCGGCCGCCGCCGCTGAAGACGCCCTGCCGCTGGAGAAGGTCGCTACGCCGCACGCCGCTACCATTCAGGCGCTGGCCGACTTCCTGGGCGTGCCTACCGCCCGCACCGCCAAAGCCGTGTTCCTGGTCGCCACCGTCAACGAGGGCGAGGGCGCGGCGCTCACGGCGGTCGATCACTTTGTGTTCGCGCTCGTGCGCGGCGACATGGAAGTCAACGAGACCAAGTTGGCCAACGCCCTGCACGCCACCGACCTGCGCCCCGCACGCGAAGACGAGATTGTGGCCGTCGGCGCGGTGCCGGGCTACGCCTCGCCCGTCGGCCTCAAGGATGTGTGGGTCGTGGTCGATGACGCCATTCCGGCCTCGCCCAACCTGGTGGGCGGCGCGAACGAAGACGGCTACCACCTGCGCAACGTCAACTCCGGCCGCGACTTCACGGCCAGCCTCGTGGCCGACATTGCCGCCGCCGGGGCCGGCGATGGCTGCCCCAACTGCGGCTCGCCCCTGCGCGTCTCGCGCGGCGTGGAGGTCGGCAACATCTTCAAGCTCGGCACGCGCTACACGGCGGCGCTGGGCGCGAACTTCCTCGACCGCGACGGCAAGCCCCAGCCGGTGATCATGGGCTCGTACGGCATCGGCAGCGGGCGGCTGTTGGCCTGCGTGGCCGAAGCCCACAACGACGCCGACGGCCTGCGCTGGCCCATCTCGGTCGCGCCGTACCAGGTGCATCTGACGGTCATGCCCGACAAGAGCGGCACCGTGGTGCCGGCCGCCGACAAGCTCTACGCCGCGCTGCAAGCCGCTGGCATTGAGGTGCTCTACGACGACCGCGACGAGCGGGCCGGCGTGAAGTTCAAAGACGCCGACCTCATCGGCCTGCCGCTGCGCATCACTGTCGGCGAGCGGGCGCTCAAGGAAGGCGGCCTGGAGTTCAAGCGCCGCGACCAGGCCGACAAGGAAATTGTGCCGGTCGACCAGGCCGTGGCCCGCGCCCAGGCCATCATCGCCGCGCTGTATGCCGAGATCGCCGCGCGCGTGGTGCCGGTGCCCTATCCCGAGCCGGCGTAAGCGCTGGTAAGGCCAGCCCATCGTCCCCTGAGGGGCGTTCGTGTCCAGGTGCACTTTACCGGCACCCACGAACGCCCCTTTTCGTTTGCGGGGCGCGCTTGCGTTAGAATGTAAGCTATGTTGCTCCTGAGGCCGTCGCGTTGACCGCTCTGTTTGACTTCCTGTCGATCATCTACGTCCTGCGCAGCATTGCTGTGCTGGTGCAGGTGGTGCGCGGCTGGCGCGGCTTCTGGGATGCCGATGTCACGCCCGCCGACCGCCGCCTCGCCAACGAGGCCGCCTTCTACGTCTTCATCCCCCTCGGAGTGTTTCTGCACGAGGCCGGGCACGCCCTGGCCACCTGGTCGGTCGGCGGCACCGTGGTCGACTTTCAGTGGCGCGTGTTCTGGGGCTACATCATCCCCGCCGGCAACTTCACCCCGCTGCAAGATTGGTGGATTTCGCTCAGCGGCAACCTCGTCTCTATTGCGCTCGGGTTGCTGCCGCTGGTGCTGCTGATCATCGTGCGGCGCGGCATCTGGGCCGAGCTCCTCGAGAGCTTCGCCCGCCAGCAGTTGTTCTACGCGCTGCTGTGGTACCCGGCCTTCACCCTCTTCGGGGCCGGCGACTGGGTTACCATTTACGATTTCAGCCTCGCGCCGTTCGCGCAGCTCATGCTGGCCTTTCACCTGGCGCTGCTGGCCGGCTTGTTCCTGCTCGACCGCAGCCCGTGGGCGGTGGAGCGCCGCCTCGGCCGCGACCCCCGCCGCCTGGAGCTGCGCCAACAGCTCGAGGCCAACGTGGCCCAGCAGCCCATGGCCGCCGCCCCGCTGGCCCGCCTGGCGCTGCTGTACGCCGAGGCCGGCGAAATGGGCGCAGCCCGCCGCTACCTGCGCCGCGCCGTGCAGCTTGACCCGAACGATGGCACGCTCAAGCTGGCCCAGGCGCGCCTGGCCGCCCGGCAAGGCAACCCGGTGGCGGCCAACAAAGCCGCCCAAGCCGCGCTGACCACCGACCTGCCGGCAGAGACGCGCTCGTCCCTGCAAAGCCAGCTAGCCTTCAGCCACATGGAGGCTGGGCGGCGCGAAGAGGCCATTACCGCCTTCACTGAGGCGCTGCGCCTGTCACCCGACACCGCCAACCTGTACTACTGGCGCGGCATTGTGCGCCGGTCGCTGAGCCGCAACGTGGAAGCGCTGGGTGACTTTGAGGCGGCGGCACGGCTGGCCGCCAGCCCGGCCGACAAGGCTCGCGCCCAAAAAGACGCCGACACCACCCGCGCCCGCCTATGACGCCCACCGCGCCCTTCCTCGGCTATCGCTGTTCGCTCTGTGGCGCGGAGTTCGCGCCGGACTACGCCGGCTACATCTGCCATGCGCACGGCGACCTGGGCAACCTGGATGTCGTGCTCGACTACGCCGCTATCGGCGCGGCGGTGTCGCCCCGCACTTTGCCGGCCGAGCCCTCGTTGTGGCGCTACTTGCCGCTGCTGCCGGTGGGCGACCCCGGCCACGCGGGCACGCCGCTGCGCGCCGCCGGCTGGACGCCGCTCTACCGCGCCGCCCGCTTGGGCGCGGGCCTCGGCCTGAGCAACCTATGGCTCAAGGACGACGGCCGCAACCCCACCGCCTCATTCAAGGACCGCGCCTCGGCCGTGGTGGTGG
>JAYUUW010000692.1:0-5730 GCA_043754665.1 Anaerolineales bacterium
GGGGCGCGGGTCGCCAGCGTCGCGCCAATCAGTAGCCCGCTCAGGTCCACATCCACCAGCACCGAGCGGTTGCCGTTCCACCAATCCAGCGCCAACAGGCCGGACTCGCCCGGCTTGAGCTTGGCGGCCTCGGCTTCCAGGTGCTGGTGCAGGTCGCGCTGGGCGGCCTTGGCGGCCTTGTGATACTCCGGCGGCACGGCGTTGTCGACAAACCAGGCGAAGATGTCGCCCACACCCGACTGCCCGGCCTCGTAGCCGAACAGGCCCGGCAGAATGCCGTCTTCCACATAGCCGCAGATGCCGGGGACCAACTGCTCGGTGGTGCCCAGCACCATGTGGCAGGTGCTGGTGCCCATCACGGCCACCATGCGGCCTGGCTCGGTGACCGTGGCGGCCGGCACCGACACATGCGCATCCACGTTGGCAATGGCGACGGCCGTGCCAGGGAGCAGGCCGGTCCAGCGGGCAGCCTGGGCGCTCAGCCCGCCGGCGCGCTCGCCGATGGCGTAAATCTCGCCGGACATCTTCTCGCTGACCACCTTCGCCAGCCGGGGGTCGAGCGCGGCAAAATACGCCTCGGCCGGATAGCCTTCGCGCTTGGACCACATGGCCTTATAGCCGGCGGTGCAGGCGTTGCGCTTCTCTTCGCCCGTGAGCTGCCACACCACCCAGTCGGTGGCCTCCAGCAGGCGGTCGGCGGCGGCGTAAATGGCGGGCGCTTCGTCCAAAATTTGCAGCGTCTTCGAGAAGAACCACTCGGACGAAATCTTGCCGCCGTAGCGCTTGAGCCAGCCCTCGCCCATCTGCGCCGCGGTGGCGTTGATCTTATCGGCTTCGGGCTGGGCGGCGTGGTGCTTCCACAATTTCACCCAGGCGTGCGGGTTACGGCGGTACTCGGGCAGGTCGCACAGCGGCGTGCCGTCGGCCAAGGTGGGCAGCATGGTGCAGGCGGTGAAGTCGACGCCCACGCCGATCACATCGGCCGGGTCGACGCCGGCCGCCTTGAGCACGGCCGGCACGGTGCGCTTGAACACGCGGAGGTAGTCCTGCGGATCTTGCAGCGCCCAATCTGGCTCCAGGCGCACGGGCTTGCCGTCGACCGGCAGCGTCTCGTCAATCACGCCGTGCGAGTATTTGTAGATGGCCGTAGCAAGCGGCTTGCCGGTGCCCACCTCCACCAGCAGCGCGCGGCCCGACTCAGTTCCGAAGTCAACCCCAATGGCATATTTGCGCCGGCCCATAACAGTCTCCTAGGTAGGTTCCACGACCACCTTCAGCCCCTCGCGCCGCTGGGCGACAGCAAAGGCCGTGGTGATGTCTTCGAGCGGGTAGCGATGCGTGACCAGCCCGCGCACATTGACCAGCCCACGTTCCACCAACCGGATGGCGCGCGGGTAGGTGTGCTTCATGCGGCGCGCGAGCTTGATGGTCAGCCCCTTGCGGCGGGCGTTGGCGGCGCTGAAGCTGGTGCGGTCGTCGTCGGGAATGCCGACCAGGATGACCTTGCCGCCGGGGCGCGCCGCGGTAAAGGCGTCATCAATCGCAGCCGGCACGCCCGCGCACTCAAAGGCCACATCTACCGGCTGGCCGTCCCACGGCACGCCGCCGAACTGCTGGGCCGCGGCCATCCGGTGTAGCAACGGCTCGGTGACCACGATCTCGGCCGCGCCGGCCACGCGCGCCACTTGCAGCACCAGCAGGCCAATCGGCCCGCAGCCGAACACGCCCACGCGCATCCCCGGCTGCAGGTGCCCCAGATCGACCGCGTGAATGGCGACGCCCAGCGGCTCGAGCATGGCCCCGTCGAGCGCATTGAGCGCCGGCGGCAGCGGGAAGAGGTAGCGCGGCGGCCAGGCCAACTGCTCGCGCAGGCCGCCGTCGGTCTGGTCGTGCCCGGCGAACTGCATGGCGCTGCACAGGTTGGGGTGGCCGGCCTCGCAGTATTCGCAGGCGTGGCAGGGGATGGCCGGGTCCACCGCCACCAACTGGCCGGCCGCCGTCACCCCGGCGAACTCGTGGCCCAGCACCAGCGGGCGCGTGAGCTGCGCGTCGCCAATGGCGCCCTCGCTGTACCAGTGCAGGTCTGACCCGCACAGGCCCACGGCCGTCACGCGCACCAGCGCCTCGCCGCGCGCGGGCGTGGGCACCGGCTCGGTGTGCAGGCGCACATCGCCCACGGCGTGCAGGCGGGCGACCTTCATGGACTCAGCGGACTCGGCCGGACGCGCAGACATTAGTAGCGGGCCGGAAGCGCGTGATAGGCCGCGTCGTTCCAGCGCAGTTCTTTCTTGAATTCCGACAGGCGCGTGTCGTTGTCGATCAGCAGGTATTCAATGCCGGCCATGGCCGTGAAGTCTTCCAGGTGCTCGGCCGTGACGGCCTGGCTGTAGCCGGTGTGGTGCGCCCCGCCGGCCAGAATCCAGGCGTGGGCGGCGACGGCCAGGTTGGGCTGCGGCACCCAGACGGCGCGGGCCACCGGCAGCTTGGGCAGCGGCTGCGGCGGCGCGACCACATCGACCGCGTTGACGATCATGCGGAAGCGGTCGCCCAGGTCGACCAGCGAGGCGTTCACGGCCGGGCCGGGGCGGGCATCGAACACCAGCCGCACCGGGTCGGCCTTGCCGCCGATGCCCAGCGGGTGAATTTCCATCGACGGCTGCCCGACCGCAATCGAGGAACAGATTTCGAGCATGTGCGCGCCCAGCACCTGCATGCCGCTGTCGTTCAGGTGATAGGTGTAGTCTTCCATGAACGAGGTGCCGCCGTCCAGCCCGGCGCCCATGACCTTCATGGCGCGCACCAGCGCGGCGGTCTTCCAGTCGCCTTCCGCGCCGAAGCCGTAGCCGTCGGCCATGAGGCGCTGGGCGGCGATGCCGGGGAGCTGCGGCAGGCCGTGCAAATCTTCAAACGTGTCGGTGAAGGCGTGGAACCCGCCCTGCTCCAAGAAGCGCCGCAAGCCGAGCTCGATCTTGGCGGCCTCTAGCAGCGCGGCGCGCTGCGCGCCGTCCTTCGCCAGCTTGGGCGCCACCAGGTAGGCGTCTTCATACTCGGCCACCAGCGCGGCCACCGCCGCCGGCTCGACCGCGTTAACCACTTTGACCACCTCACCTAGGCCGTAGCCGTTGACGCTGTAGCCGAAGCGCAATTGCGCCTCGACCTTGTCGCCCTCGGTGACCGACACCTGGCGCATGTTGTCGCCCAGGCGCGCCACCTTCAGCCCCTGCCAGTCGTGCCAGGCCGCCGCCGCGCGGGTCCACGCGCCGATGCGGGCCTGCACCTCGTCCGACTGCCACGGCCCGACGACTACTTTGCGGTTGAGGCGCATGCGGCTGGCCAGGTGGCCGAACTCGCGGTCGCCGTGGGCCGACTGATTGAGATTCATGAAATCCATGTCAATCGTGGCCCAGGGGATATCGCGGCTGAACTGGGTATGCAGGTGCAGGAACGGCTTCTTGAGCGCGCTGAGGCCGGCAATCCACATCTTGGCCGGCGAGAAGGTGTGCATCCACGTAATCAGGCCGAGGCAGTCGGCGGCACTGTTGGCGGCGCGGCACACCTCGGCGATGGCCTCGGGCGTGGTGACGATGGGCTTGTATTCGATGGTGACGGGGATGTGGGCCGACGCGCCGAGGCCGGCGGCGATGGCCTGGGCGTGGGCGGCCACCTGGCGCAGGGTCTCGTCACCGTAGAGGTGCTGGCTGCCCGTGACAAACCACACGCGCAAGGGTCGAAGCTCGATCATGGGAGATTCCTTTCGCCGGGGAGGCGGTCAGTTGAAGGTGTGGCCACAGGGGGGCGGCGCGCCGCCAGCCTACGGCTACTGAATATACCTCGTATTGGGGCGGCGGGTCAAAGCGGCATGGCGGGGTCGGGCGGCGCTGAAGCGCACGAGCACAGCCGCGTGGGCGGTGGGCCGTTAGCCCGCCGGCAGCCACACGCGCATCGCGCCCACGCCGCGATTGGCCCAGGCGTAGTAGGGCACGGCGGTCAGCGTCAGCGGGGTGCGCGGCAGCGGCGCGGCGGCGGCCGGATAGTACAAGGCCTCGGACCAGGCGGCCGGGTTCACATGGTAGCCGGCCGCAGTGAGCGCCACCAGGCCGCCCAACAGATCGGGCCGGGCCACGGCCTGCGGCAGGGCCTGCGCGTTCACCTGCACATCGAGCAAGTCCACGCTGGGCGGCTGGTCGGTCTGCTCCAGGCAGTAGACCAGCGGGCCGCGCTCCAGCACCAGGCAGCCGCGCAGCGCGTCGATGCGCGGGTGCGGCTGGGTGTAGCGCGGTTCCAGCGGCAGATGCAGCGTGAGCACATCGCCGGGCTGCCAGGCGCGCGTGACGGCCGCATACGCGCCGGGCGTGAGGTCAAGCGCCAGCGGCGCGCCGTTGAGCGTGGCCGTCGCGCCGGCGGCCCACGGCGGTATGCGCAGCGCCAACTCCCACGCCGCGCCGTCGGTCGCCCCGATGGTCAGCGTTACGTCGCCGTCCCAGGGATAGTTGGTGTCCATCCGCAGGGCGCGGCCTTCTAATTGCAGGTCGGCGGAGGCGTATTGGTGCACTTGCAACCCGGCGGCCGTGGTGGTGGCGAGGAAGTGCTCCACACTCGCCAGCGTGCGCATGACGTTGGGCGGGCAGCAGGCGGTGGCGTACCACGCCGAGCGCCCATAGCCGCCGCGACTCTGCAAGGGGTTGATATAGAAGTAGCCGCGCCCATCGAGCGCCGGCCCGGCCAGGAAGCCGTTGTACAGCCCGCGCTCAAAGGTCTCGGCGTAGCGCGCCTCGCCGGTGGCCAGCAGCAAGCGCCAGTTGAACATCATCCCCGCGATGGCGGCGCAGGTCTCGCAGTAGGTGCGGTCGCTGGGCAGTTCGTAGGGCGCGCCAAAGGCCTCGCCCTCGTAGCGCGCGCCAAACCCACCGGTCACGTGCATCTTGTGGGCCACGGCGTCGTGCCACAGCCGCTCGGCCGCCGCCAGCAGGGCCGGCTCGCCCGTCTCCAGATACAGGTCGACCACGCCAGCATTCAAGTAGAACTGGCGCACCACATGCCCGACGACCTCGGTCACTGCGCGCACCGGCTCGTGGTCTTGGTAGTACTCCGGACCGAACGGCGGGAAGGGCGGCATGTGGCGCTGCCCGCGCCGGTCGAGCATGAGCTGCGCCAGCGTCAGATAGCGCGGCTCCTCAGTCTCGCGGTACAGCTCCACCAGCGCCAGCTCCACCTCGGGGTGGCCGCAGAACCCCTCCCGCCGGCCCGGCCCAAACGTGGCGTCAATGTGGTCGGCGAACTTGACTGCAATGTCGAGCAGGCGGCGGCTGCCCGTGGCGCGGTGGTGGGCCACCGCCGCCTGGAACAGATGCCCCGCGCAGTACAACTCATGCCCCTGGTCCAGGTCGGTCCAGCGCTGGCCGGGCTTCACCACCTGCCAGTAGGCGTTCAGGTAGCCATCGCCTTGCTGGGCGGCTTCGAGCAGGTCGATGGTGCCGTTCGCCATCACCTCCAGGTCGGCGGCCGGGCCGGCCGCCAGCGCGTAGCTGACGCCCTCCAGCCACTTATATAAGTCCGAGTCGAGGTAGAGATAGCCCTTGTACGCGCCGGTGGCCAGCCCGGCGGCCAGGCGCAGATTATTAAAGTTGCCGGCCTGGTCGAGCTGCTCGTAGCCGTGGCGCAGGCCGGCGTGGCGGTTGACCGCCTGGCGCTCGGCCCAAAAGCCGCCGGTGAGGCGCGCGGCGGCGAAGG
>JAYUUW010000693.1:0-4140 GCA_043754665.1 Anaerolineales bacterium
GGCGGCCAGCGCCAGCCCGGCCATCGCCCCGCGCGAATAGGTAAGCACCAGGCAGGCCAGCACCGTGCCAAAGGCCAGCCCGGTCAGCAGGCGCGAGCCGAGCAGCGGCCGGCGGCTGAGCAATTGGGGGGCCAGCAGCCCGCCCACCATCGCCAGCATGCCGCCTAAAAAGTTCGGGTCGACCGAGGTCGAGATAGCGCGCTGAGCGTTGGCCGGGTCGTCTTCAATGTAGCGCAGCACGCCGCCCGAGGGATAGCCGACGATGCGCAGGGCCGAGAGCAAGCGCTCCGCCAGCGTGTCCGGCAGCAGGTAGAGGCCAATGCCCACCGCCGCCGCCGCCGTGCCGCCCAGCACCACCAGCCGCACCAACCCCGCCAGCTTGTCCCAATCGTCCGCGTAGTCGACGATGAGGAAGCTCAGCAGGATGTTGAGCAGCAGCTCGGCGAACTGGCGCAGCAGGTTGCTGGTGAGTGGGCCGTTGTTCAGCCCGGCGACGAAGGTGAAGACCGCCAGCGCGGCGAACACGGCGATGGGGCCATGCGCGGGCGTGAGCGCCAAACGGCGGCGGCGGCCTATCATCCACTGGAGGGCGTAGACGAAGAAGACGCTGCCGAGCGCCAGGTCGAGGAAGGTAGGCGTGAAGACAATCTTGACCGGCAGCGCGGCGAAGGGCAGCAGTGTGATGATGCCGATGGCCCCCCACAGCCCGACTTCCAAGCTGGTGAGCGCCCACAGGCCGGCGGCGGCGGCCAGCAGCCCCGCTACCGCGATAATCGGCCCGGCGAAGCCCAACAGCGCGCCCAGCCCCACGGCCACGGCCGCCAGCCCCACGCCCAGCGCCACGGTCGGCGCCCAAGCACTGTTGAAGAGCGGTGAGCGCGCGCGGTTGACAGGTCTCATCGTGTTACCAGGCCTTCGAGCACCACCATATCCTCCGGCCAGCGCGTGCCGTCGGGACGGAAGGAAGGCAGCCGGTCGCCGGTGGCAGCGTCATACAAGCCCAGGCGCAGATTATAGCGCCCCGGCCCCAGGTTGGGCGGCAGCGCCAGCAAGTGCGTGTCGGTGACCGTCGCGCCGGGAAGCCAGGCCGTCGTGGGCCAGTCGCCATCCATCGGCGGCGCGTCGGCCGGCTCCATCACCAATATGCCCTGTTCATCCACCAGGTGCAGGAAGACTGTGTAGGCCACCAGCGGCGGTACAGTGGCGGCGTCGAGGTGCCAATAGAGCGTCAGCCACAGCGCGCCATCGGCCGCGGAGGCGTTGGCGGCGGCCTCGTAGCCGACCAGCGTGATGCCCCGGTCGAAGGTGGTCTCGTGCGGCACCGGCGGCTCGGGCTGGAGGATTTCGGTCCTCGTCACCCGCCCGACCGCGAACTTGACCTCAGCCAGCGGCGCGCCGGCGGCGGTGGTGATGGGCAAGCGGTGGGTCGGGTCGTCGCTCCAGAAGTCGACCGCCAGCCACAACACACTCGGCCACGCGGCAGTCTTAGAGACGTGCAACGAGTAGGTGTCCGCGTAAATCACGCCGGGGGTCCACTGCGTGGTCGCGCCGTTGCCGCCGCCGGGCCAGGTGTCGAGCTTGCTCACCTCGGCCGCGCCGCCGCGCCCAAGCACATGCAAGGCCAGCGCATAGTCGATGGGCAGGGGTTGCAGCGCCTGAAAGTACAGGGTCACGGTGAAATACTCGCCGGGCCGCACCGGGTCGGCCTGGCTGGTGTAGCCCAGCAGGTCAATCTGGTCGGCGTAGACGGCGTCGAGCGCCTGGAAGGCGGCCGGCAGTTCGGCGGCCGTGAGCGCGGTCGGCCCCACATAACGCGGCGCAATGAAAGCCGGCGGAATGATGACAGCCACCAGTGCCAGCGCCGAGGACAGTGTGAGCACAAAGCCGCCGGCCCAGCCGCGCCCGGCGCGCAGCCGCAGCAACGGCCGCGCACCCGACAACACCCCGGCCGCCAACAGCGTGGCCAGCGCCCCCAGCGCCCCGAACAACAAGCGCCCCTGCGAGGCGGGCGTTTGCTGGCTCCAGCGGACGACGCCGACGAGGGTGAGCACGGCGTAGAGGGCCAGCACCGCCACGGCCGGGCTGAGGCGCACCGGCCGCCGCAGCAGCGCCAGCGCGCCGCCGGCCAGCGCGGCCACGGTCACCAGGCCGTACAGCGTGTGCACCCACCCGGCCGGCAAGATCGAGAAGACGCCGAAGACCGACCAATAAGAAAGATAAAAGCCGTACCACTCATTGCGCACCAGGTCGAGCAGGCTAATCGGCGGCGTGCGCGCCCCGGCAAGGGCAATCATGCGGTTGAGGCCGAACCAATCCCCGTAGAGTTGAAAGTTGCGCAGATACCACCAGCCGCAGATCACGCCGGCCACGGCGAACATCACCACCAACTGCCCGCCCGCCGTCAGCAGTGCCACCCGCCCCCGGCCCGGCCCGGCGTGCCGCAGCGCCGCCGCTGCCATGGCCAGCGCCGCCACCGGCCAGAGCACCAACCCGCTGACCTTGGTCAGGGCCGCCAGACCCAGCAACCCGCCCACCAACGCGATGCGCCAGAGGGTGTTGCGGGCCGGCCGCGCCAGCAGCGCCAGCAGAATCCACAGCGCGCCGGTGCACAGCAGGGTCAGCAGCGTGTCGTTGTTGACCGAGGCGTTGATGAACAAAACCTGCGGGTTGAGCCCGGCCAGCGCGGCGGCCAGTAACGCCAGCCACGGGTCGCCCAGCGCCGCCAGCGCCAGCCGGTAAATGAGCGCCACAGTAATCGAACTGAGCGCCAGCGACAGCCAGCGCACCACGTGGACGGCCAGGGCCGTGCCGGTGTAAGGCCGGGCGCTGGTGAGCGCATGGCGGTAGGCGTTGACGTTGTGGGGGTTGCCCGGCTCGTGGCGCAGGAATGGGTTGGGCACAAAGACCGCCTCCCAATCGGGCGCGGGCAGGCCGCGCGTGAGGGTCGCCATGACCAAATAATAGAGCGGCGGCTGGCTGCCCTCCTGCTCCCACGGGCCGGGCTGGGCCGGGTCTTGCACCGGCAGCCCCCCGCCCTGCCACAGCGACCGAATGAAGGCGAAGTGGAACGACTCGTCGGGCGCTTCGAAGATGGGCGTGGCGCGGTCGTAGAACAGCCCCAGTCCGAAATGCACCAGCACCAGCAGCGTAATCCAGCGCTTGGCGCGCCTGAGCAAGCGCGCGTGCGCCTGCACCTGCGCCGGGGTGGCGTTGGCCGACAGCGCCGTCACGGCGTTACCCGCACCCGGCTCAGGAAAACAAAGTCCGCATCAGTCGGGCGGCCGTCGTCGGCCAGCGCACGCAAGCGCACGCCGGTGGAGGCGTACAAGCCCACCTCCACGTCGTACTGGCCGGGGGGGGTGTCGGACTTAATCACAATATCGTACGGATCGCGGATGACGTCGCCGGTGCGCCAGGCGGCGGTGGGCGCGGCCCCCTGCTGCGGCCAGCCATCCTGCCCGCCCCACAGCGACTCACCCTGCCCGCGCACATGCGCAAAGACCGAGTAGTTGACCGTCACCGGCCGCAGGGCGCGCCAATAGAGCGTCACGCGCAGCGTCTCGCCGGGGCGCAGTTCGCGCCGGCCCAGGTCATAGCCCAACAACTCGATCTGATTGTCAAAGTTTTGTCCAAACGGGTTGGGTATTTCGCCCAAGCCCGGCACCGAAACCGCCGGCCGCGCCAAAATCGTCACCGGCGCCAAGTTGAGCGCATCGCCGCCCGCGGCCAGCGGGGCGCGCGCGCCGTCGGCTAGATCGTACAACCCGACTTCCAAGTGCGCCGCCGCCGGCGCGTAGGCCGCGTCGGGGATCGGGATGACATAGGCGTCGGCCCAGGTCTCCCCCGGCTGGAGCAGCGTGGTCGCGAACGCGCCCTGGCCGGGGTAGCGGTCGCGTTGGGCCAAGATCACCCCTGCCTCATCTACTACGTGCACAAAGATGCTCCAGTTGCGGTCCATGGCGATTTGGCTCTGCCAGTAGAGTGTCAGCCGCAGCGCCTGGCCCGGCTGGGCGGCGGCCACTTCCAGGTCGTAGCCCAACAGCCGCAGTTCACCGCCAAAATCGCCCGCGCCGTTTGCCAGCGGGTGCGTCATGGCCGCCAGCGCCTCGGCCGAAAGCGGCGGCGGCGAGGCGTAGGCCG
>JAYUUW010000694.1:0-2308 GCA_043754665.1 Anaerolineales bacterium
CCCGGCCAGGCGTGCGCCGCCTCCTCACAGCGATACACCATCGCGCCCCAGGTAACGACGGTGAGGGCCGTGCCGGGCTGTACCACGGCGGCGACGCCGAAGGGCAGCAGATAGTCGTCGCCGGGGTAGGGGCGGCGGCCAGGCACAGTATCAAGCAGGGCGCGATGCTCGAAGAAGAAGGTAGGGTCATGGCCGCGCAGCGCACTGCGCAGCAGGCCGACGGCATCGGCGGCATTGGATGGAAAGGCCAGCCGCCAGCCAAAGGTGTGGGCGAGGACGGCCTCCGCCGTGACGGAGTGCCACGGGTCGCCAGTTTTTTTGCCGAAACCGCCCGGGAGGCGCACCACCATGGGCGCAGCGAATTGGCCGGCGGTGCGCCAGCGCACGGTGCCGGTGTTGTTGATCTGCTCGGTGGCCGGGTCGAGATACTTGCGGAACTGAATCTCGGGCACGGGCATGAGGCCGGCGTAGGCCAGACCGGCGGCGCGGCCGATGATGCCGTCCTCGTTGAGGGAGGTATCGAACACGCGGGCGGGTCCGAACTTGAGCTGTAGGTCGAGGGTGGCGCCGTGAACGCCGCCCTTCACGCCGACGTCCTCGCCGAAGATGAGCAGGCGCGGGTTGAGCGCAAGTTCGACTTCAAGCACGCGGCGGATGGCATCAAGCATGTTGAGGCGCGGGCCAGACGGCGGCTCGGGTTCGGATGTGCCGGCCGGCAAAGTGACCCCGGCGGCCAGCAGCCCCCCGACGGCGGGCACCTGGCCTTCGAAAAAGACATGGCTGGCGGCGGTAGCGGGGTCGGGCGGTGGCTGCCGAACGGCGCCGTCGAGGCTGGCGCGCAGGGTATGCTCAATCGCGCGTTCCAGGGCGGGCCAGTCTAGCTCAGGCAAATAGGCCTGGAGGCGAGCCAGCGGGTCGCGGTCGTTTTCGGCGGCGCGCAGCTCGGCCGACTTGTAGGCCTGGTTGTCGACAAAGGAGTGGCCGTTGAGGCGCACGACGCTCAGGCGCAGCAGGCAGGCGCCCTGGCCGCTGCGCGCGTACGCGACCGCCTCAGCCACGCATTTGGCGGCATCGGCCGGGTCGGTGCCGTCGCCCTGGATGAGGTGCAGGCTGGGGAAGGCGGCGAGGCTGGTGGCGATGTTGGACTGGGCGTTTTGCAGGTGGCCCGGCACAGAGATGGCATAGCCGTTGTCTTCGATGAAGAACAGCAGCGGCAGTTGCAAGGTGGTGGCGATGTTGAGCGCGGCCCAAAAGCCGTTGGCGGCGGTGGAGCCGTCGCCGCCGAGGGCGACGGCTATGGCGCCGGACCACTCGGCGGCGCCGAGCGTGTCACGGTGGTAGGTGATGGCCTGGGCCCAGCCGGCGGCGGGCGAGTATTGGGAGCCGACATCGCCGGCCATGGGCAGCACGGTGGGGCCGGTGCGCGGCGGCAAGAAGTGGGTGACGCCGGTGTCGCGGCCGTGAGTAGGGCCGCCGCTCAGCCCCATGCCGCCGGCCAGGGCCTCGGTGAGGGTGAGGCCGGCGGCGAGCATGAACGGGCGCGAGCGGTAGTAGACGCCGGCCGCATCATGCGGGTGGGTGAGGGCGAGGGCTAGCAGCACTTCGGCCAGCTCGTGGCCTTTGGAGGAGAACTGATAGGCGATCTTGCCGCTGGGGGCCAGCTCCTGCTCCTCAAGCGTATCGAGCAGGCGGGAGGTAAGGACAAGCTCGGCGACACGCGGCCAATCGACCGCGGGGCGGGTGAGAACGGGCGCGGCGACGGGGGAGGCGGTCACAGGGGCGTTAGGCTTAGGCGGCCGGCGCGGCCGGGCGGCTGAGGAACAGGGCGATCCATTTGCCCTTTTGGGCGGTCTTGCCAGCCTGGTTGCGCACGTCGAGGCTAATGGTGACGGCGCCGCCGCCGAGGCGGGGCAGGGCTTTGACTTCGAGCACTTCAAGGATGACGTGAAGGGTGTCGCCGATGAAGACGGGGAGAGAGAACTTCCACTCGACGATTTCGCGGAAGCCCAAGACGGTGCCTTCCATGATGCCGGTTTGGACGGCCAGGCCCGAAGCGATGGAGAGCGTGGCCAGGCCGTGGGCGATGCGCTGGCCGTAGGGGGTGGTCTTGGCGTACTCGGCGTCGACGTGGATTTGGTTGAAATCGCCGGAGAGGCCGGCGAAGGCGACGATGTCGGCTTCGGTGATGGTGCGGGAGGTGGTGCGCACAATTTGGCCGACGGCGAATTCTTCGAAGTACATGCCGCGCTGGGCGGGGGGCAAGGGCATTCGGCGACTCCTGCGGGCTAGGGAATTATGCGGGAATTGT
>JAYUUW010000695.1:0-3161 GCA_043754665.1 Anaerolineales bacterium
GAAGGCATCGCCCGCGCCGGTGGGGTCAGAAATTTGGCGCGGCGGCACCGGCGGAATGTCGTACTGGCGGCCGGCGGCGTAGATGGTCGCGCCGTTCTCACCGCGCGTGACGGCCACGATCTTGTCGGCCAGGCGCGGGTCGGTCTCGGTGATGCCGGTCTTGTCGGTGATGAGGCTCATCTCGTAGTCGTTGACCACCAGCATGGCGCAGCCCAGCACGCCCTCCACGATCTCCTCGGGCGTCAGCCGCGCCAACTGCCAGCTGACATCGTAGGCGTAGGGGATGCGCAGGTCAAGGCATTCGCGCAGGTGCTTGGCCATAGCGGCCGGGTCGTCGGGCGAGATGATGGCGAAATCGGGCCGGCGCGCCAGATCGTTGAAAGACACTTCGCCGGCCCGGCCCATGGCGCCGGGGTAGAACAGCGCAATCTGGCCGTTCACCCGGTCTTTGCCGGCGAAGAACGAGGCGGTGAAGATGTCGCGGTAGACCTTCACGCCGCTGCAATCAACGCCCTGCGCTTCGAGCCAGGCGCGGTAGTCGTCAAAATCTTGCCCGGCGGTCGCCAGCAGCGTGGCGTCGCCGCCCAGCAGCGCCAGCGTGTAGCCGATGTTGGGGGCCACGCCGCCGCGATGGCGGGTCATACTGTCTACCAGGAAGCTCAAGGCCAGCGAATCCAGCTTATCCATGAGGATGTGGTCTTTGAACTGTCCGGGGAAGGACATGATGTAGTCGTAAGCGATGGAGCCGGTGATGGCGAAGTTCATGGTGGGCCGATGCAGAGCTGAGTGGGTTTAGGCGGGCAACGGCCCGGCGACGGCGCGGGCCAGGTTGTCAACAAACGGCGGGCGCAATATGCCGTTCTCGGTGATGATGGCGGTCAGGTAGCGGTGGGGCGTCACATCGAAGGCGGGGTTGCGGGCGCGGCCGTGGGCGCGCGCGCCGGCCGGGGCCACATACTGCCCCTCAAATTGCAGCCCCAGCACCTCGCCCGCGTCGCGCCGCTCAATCGGGATCAGGTCGCCGTGCGCCAGGCTGAGGTCGATAGTGGGCGTGGGCACCACGGCGTAAAACGGCACGTTGTTTTCGTGGGCGACCACGGCCAGCGGGTAGGTGCCGATCTTGTTGGCCACATCGCCGTTGGCGGCCACGCGGTCGGCGCCCACCAGGCACAACTGCGCCTCGCCGCGCTGCAGGAAGAACCCGGCGGCGTTGTCGGCGATGAGCTCGAACGAGACGCCCTTTTGCTCCAGCTCCCAGGCGGTGAGGCGCGCGCCTTGCAGACGCGGGCGGGTCTCATCGACCAGCACGTGAATGCGCTTGCCCTGCTCGTGGGCGGCGAACACCACGCCCAGCGCGGTGCCGAAATCTACGGCGGCCAGTGCGCCGGTGTTGCAGTGGTGGATGATGGTGTCGCCATCCTGCACCAGCGTCGCGCCATGGTAGCCCATGCGGCGGTTGAGGGCCACATCTTCATCGGCCAGCGTCTGGGCCTCATCGAGTAGGGCCTGGCGCACATCGTGGGCGGTTTCCAGCCGGTCGTTGGCGGCCACGCGCAGGAGCCGGTCGAGCGCCCAGCCCAGGTTCACGGCCGTGGGCCGCGCTGCGCGCAGCACCGCCGCCGCCGTGTCCAGGTCGCGCCGCAGGGCGGCCCGGTCGGTGGCCGGACTCTGCAGGCCGGCCAGCGCCAGGCCGAACGCGGCCGTAGCGCCGATGGCGGGCGCGCCGCGCACCACCATATCGGTAATGGCCTGCCCGACGGCGGCGTAGTCGGTGTAGACGGGATATTCGATGTGGTTGGGGAGCAGGCGCTGATCGATCAGCCGCACGCCTACCGCTTCGGCGTCCCATTCGACGGTGCGCATCTACAGCCTTTTACACGAAAAGCGCCCTCGGAGTGAGAGCGCGTTTGCCGACCAACGAGCCGGGCAAATGATAACACAAATGGGCGATTTGGGATTTTTGATTTCTGATTTTTGATTGCGGGGCAGGCGCGTCTTACGTAGGGGTGCATCCGGAAATGTTGGCCGACTTTGACCCCGGCGGTTGAAACCGCGGGCAACATAAAGCGAAGCCGGCCTGCGCCGGCTGGGAGCGCAGCGCCGCAATAGCCGCTGCGACCAATAATCCCGGATGCACCCTTCCGTAGGCTTCCGTAGCAGGCGGCAGCGGAGCGTATCCCGCCCGAACCCGACTCGTTCAACGCAGGCTCGGCGGGGACCATGGCCCCGCCGCTACGGGAACTCCAATCCAACCGAATTTAGACGCGCTGGCCCTGGGTAGTTGACGCGCGCCGCCTGGCAGTGTAGGTTGTAACTTGGTTAACCAGCAACTGGCAGGTCGATCGGGAGGCAGGCGGAAGGATAGATGGATGGCGCTAACGAATGAATTGAGCAAACGGGAGCAGGAGGTTGTCAAGCTGTTGTTGGCAGGTAAGAGCAACAAGCAAATTGCAGCTGCCCTGAGCATTTCGGTCCGGACAGTGGAGTTTCACCTGAAAAACATTTATGACAAGCATAAAGTGGGCTCCCGCGTTGAGTTAATCCTCAAACTAGGGGAATCCACAGTTGCGGACGAGGGCGAAAATGCGGTAAACAAAGCTGAGCCCAACGCACGATCTTGGGTAACACTTTTGCGAGAAGCAATCTCGCTGTTCGGCAAGGAGCTAAAAATGACGAGCTGGTTGAGTTCGAAGGCCCCCGCAGAGGGCGCCCCCATGACTTTCTTTGACGCGATTCGTGTGTGCCTGGCGAAGTATGCGGATTTCACCGGCCGAGCGTCGCGGCCGGAGTTCTGGTGGTTTGCGCTGTTTATGACCCTGGTGGCGGCGGCATTGACCTATGTGAGCGAGATGCTGAGCAGCGTCTTCTTGATTGCGGTGCTGCTGCCCTTTCTGGCGGTTGGCACCCGGCGGCTGCGTGATAGCGGCCAGAGCGGTTGGTGGCAATGGTTCCTGCTGGTGCCGGTGGGCGGCATCGTAGTGTTGGGGTTTATGTGGGCTCAGCCGCCAGTCGGGCCGGCGACGGGCGACGCGGTGCCGGGCTAACTCGGAGTACGGTGGTTTAGACCAACCGTTACAAGTTAAGCGGCGGGCGCGGCGGTCAAGGGCGAATTTGACCAAAAGGCGAGCGGCGGTAGACTGGCGGGATGAGCGAACCTAGCC
>JAYUUW010000696.1:0-4222 GCA_043754665.1 Anaerolineales bacterium
CCAACGTCGCCTGGCCGCCGCGGCATGACCAGCGCCTCGTTCGAAGAAATCACCAAGTCGAAGCCGGAGCGCGCCCTGCTGCGCCCGCTGCACAAGCACGGCGGCCGTGACTACACCGGCACCATCAGCGTCCGCCATCGCGGCGGCGGCGCGCGCCGCCACTACCGCCTCATCGACTTCAAGCGCAATAAGATCGACGTGCCTGCCCGCGTGGCCGCCATTGAGTACGACCCCAACCGGTCGGCCCGCATTGCGCTGCTGCACTACGTCGACGGCGAGAAGCGCTACATCATCGCCCCGCTCGATGTCAAAGTGGGCGATATGCTGGTGGCCGGCAAAACCGCCGACATTCGGGCCGGCAATGCCCTGCCCATCGGCAGCATCCCGCTCGGCACGCTCATTCACAACATTGAGCTGCAGCCGGGCAAGGGTGGGCAAGTGGCCCGCTCGGCCGGCGCCGCCGCCCAATTGCTGGGCAAAGAAGGCGACTACGCGCAAGTGCGCATGCCTTCCGGCGAAGTCCGCTTGATCCCGCAGACCTGCATGGCCACCATCGGCGAAGTGGGCAACTTGGATCACTCCAACGTGAAGTTGGGCAAGGCCGGGCGCACGCGCCACCGCGGCATCCGCCCGACGGTGCGCGGTTCCGCCATGAGCCCGCGCGACCATCCGCACGGCGGCGGCGAAGGCCGCCAGCCGATTGGCAAGCCTGGCCCGCGCACCCCGTGGGGCAAGCCCACCCGCGGTTACAAGACCCGGCGCAACAAGTTGTCTGATCCGCTGATCGTCAAGCGGCGCGGTAAGAAGCGTCGTTAGGCCCGAGCGAGCGAGGTAGTTAGCCATGTCACGATCACTGAAGAAGGGCCCCTTCGTGGAGCCCAAACTGCTGCAAAAAGTCGAAGCCATGAACCAGCGCGGCGAAAAGAAAGTCATTCGCACCTGGAGCCGCGCCAGCACCATCTTCCCGCAGATGGTGGGTCACACCATCGCCGTGCACGATGGCCGCCGGCACGTGCCGATCTACGTCACCGAGAACATGGTCGGGCACAAGTTGGGCGAATTTGCGCCCACCCGCACCTTCCGCGGCCACGTCCTGAAGGAAAAGGCCACGGCGGTAGGGGAAGGGTAAGCTATGTCGAACGAAGTTCTCGCCAAAGCCAAGTATGTGGGCATGTCGGCCCAGAAAGTCCGCCTGATCGTGGACCTGGTCCGCGGGCAGGGGGCCGATGCCGCGCTGAGCATGCTCAAGTTCATGCCCAACGCGGCCGCCAAGCCGGTTTATAAAGTGCTGCGCACCGCCATCGCCAACGCCGAGGAAAACTTCGGCCTCAACCGCGACGAGCTGGTTGTGAGCAAGGCCTTTGCCGATGAAGGGCCGACCCGCAAGTGGCGCCGCTTCGGGGCGCGCGGGCGGTTCAAGCCGCAGTTGCGGCGGTCGGCGCACATCACGATCATCGTTGCGGAACGAGAAGGAGCGGCGTCTTAATATGGGTCGCAAAGTACATCCCGTCGGCTTTCGCCTGGGCATCATCAAGGATTGGGGCGCGCGCTGGTTTGCCCCGCCCGGCAAATATGCCGACCAACTCCAGCAAGACTTCACCATCCGCCGCATGATCGCGGCCGAAGCGCCGCGCTCGGGCATCGCCCGGATCGATATCGACCGCTTCCCGTCGCAGTTGGTGGTCACCATCTGGACCGCCAAGCCCGGCATCGTCATCGGCCGCAAGGGCGCGCAGGTGAAGGTGCTGCGCCAGAAGCTGGAAGAACTCACCGGCACCCGGGTCAAGGTTGAAGTAGAAGAAATCACTCAGCCCGACCTGGAAGCCCAACTGGTAGCCGAGAACATCGCCGACCAGATCGAGCGCCGCATCAGCCACAGCCGCGCCATGAAGCGCGCCATTGGCCAGGCCATGCGCCAGGGCGCGCAGGGCATCAAGATCGTCGTCGCCGGCCGCCTGGGCGGCTCGGAAATGTCGCGCCGCGAATGGCAGCGCGAAGGCCGCGTGCCGCTGCAAACCCTCCGCGCCGATATCGACTTCGCCAAGGCCGAAGCGCTCACCACCTTTGGCCGCATCGGCGTCAAGGTCTGGGTCTACAAGGGCGAGAAGATGCCCGAAGAGATCGAAGTGCCTGAGGCGACCGACGTGTACGTGAGCGAGTAAAGGGTAAGTTATCATGTTGCTACCCAAGCGTGTTAAATGGCGCAAGCAAATGCGCGGCCGCATGAAGGGTCACGAGACCCGCGGCGTGGAAGTATCCTTTGGCGATTACGGCCTGCAGGCCCTCGAGCCGTGCTGGCTGACGCAGCGTCAGATCGAGGCGGCCCGCCGCGCCCTGGTGCGCTATATGAAGCGCCGTGGCAAGGTCTGGATCCGCATCTTCCCTGACAAACCCGTGACCCAGCGCGCCGCCGAAACCCGCATGGGTAAAGGCAAGGGCGCCGTCGATCACTGGGTGGCCGTCATCAAGCCCGGCCGCATCCTGATCGAAGTCTCGGGCCTGCCGGAAGAAGTGGCCAAAGAAGCCATGCGCCTGGCCTCGCACAAGCTGCCCATCCGCACCAAGATGGTCACCTCGTACGACCTGGCGGCCACGATCGAGGAAAGGGCCTAACATGGACATCAAAGAGATTCGGGCCCTGCAGACGCCGGAAATTGAGGCCAAGCTGGAAGAAGCCCGCACCGAGCAGTTCAAGCGGCGCTTCCAGTTTCGCGGCGGCCAGTTGACCGACTACACGCAGTTGTCGGCCGGGCGCCGCAGCATCGCGCGGTTATTGACCGTGCTGCGCGAGCGCGAATTGGCCGCCCAGATGGCGGCCACAGGAGAGCAGGCATGAAGGGTAATCGCCGCCGCCTCGTCGGCAAAGTAACCAGCAACAAAATGACCAAGACGGTGGTGGTGCAGGTCGATAGCCGCCAGCGCCACCCCCTGTATGGCAAGGTCGTCAGCCGCGCCACCCGCTTCAAGGCGCATGACGACATCGGCTGCCAGATGGGCGACACCGTGCGCATCGTCGAGAGCAAGCCGATCAGCAAAGAAGTGCGCTGGGTGGTCGAAGCCGTGGTCACCCGCGGTTATCACGTGGTGCTGCCCGATGACAGCGCCATCACCGCCACCCCGGCCCCGGCCGTCCCGGCCGCCCCCGCTGAACCAGAAGGCGGTGCGGCATGATTCAGCAAGAGTCACGCCTGGTCGTAGCCGATAACACCGGCGCGCGTGAGCTGCTGGTCATCCGCGTCTTGGGCGGCTCGCGCCGCCGCTATGGCTATGTGGGCGACATCGTCGTCGCCACGGTGAAAGATGCTGCGCCGCAGGGCGCGGTGAAGAAGAGCGCGGTGGTCAAAGCCGTGATCGTGCGCTGCTCCAAGCAGGCGCGCCGCGATGACGGCTCGTACATCCGCTTTGATGACAACGCCGCCGTCATTTTGGATGAAGACGGCGAGAACCCGAAGGGCACGCGCATCTTCGGCCCAGTGGCGCGCGAACTGCGCGAAAAGGGCTACATGAAGATCGTATCCCTGGCGCCCGAAGTAATTTAGCGGGAAGAGGTAGCTGTGAGAATCAAGAAAGCCGATACCGTCGAAGTGATCGCGGGCAAAGACCGGGGCAAGCGCGGCGAAGTGCTGCGCGTGCTGCCGAGCAAAAACCGCGTCATTGTGCAGGGCTTGAACCTGCGCAAGAAGCACCAGAAGGCGCGGCCCGGAGCCGGTGGCCGCCAGCTGGCGCCCGAAATCGTAACCTTTGAAGGGTCGATGGACGCTTCTAACGTCATGCTGATTTGTCCCAAGTGCGGCGAGCGCGTGCGCGTGCGCCACCCGCGGGATGAGGACGGCCAGGCGGCCCGCGTCTGCCCGGAATGCGGGAATAAGCTGGACCGCGCGTAGCGGCCAGGCCCGGCAGGAGTAGCTCAGACATGTATCAACTGCAAGAACGATATCAAAAGGAAGTCCGCGATCAGCTCATGAAAGATTTTGAGCTGCGCAACGTGATGCAAGTGCCGCGCGTCGAGAAGGTGGTGGTGAACGTGGGCGTCGGGTCGGAAACGCAACACGACTCGAAGGCCCTGGACGCCGCCGTAAGCGACATGACCATCATCACCGGGCAGAAGCCGATCATCGCCAAAGCCAAGAAGAGCATCGCCAACTTCAAGCTGCGCGAGAATAAGCCGATCGGCGTCAAGGTCACCCTGCGCGGCCAGCGCATGTGGGCCTTCCTCGACCGC
>JAYUUW010000697.1:0-3827 GCA_043754665.1 Anaerolineales bacterium
ATGTCGATAATTTCGGCTTCGGTGACGGTGACACCGGAGGCTTTGAGGCGGTAGACGGCGCGGTCGGCGTAGTCGCCGGGGGGCAGTTCGATGATGACAAACACTACAAACGAGAGGACGGCCAGCATGGCCACCATGATCAGGAAGCGCTTGAGGATGAAGTTGACCATCGCGACTCTCTCCCGAGGCCATCCCGACCCGCTGTGTGCGATTCGACTAACCCAGACGCTGGGTGGGAGGATATACCTCCCACCCAGCGTCTGTCAAGCGGGTGCCGTGTTAAGCGCCGAGCCGGGCGAACCTAGTTGTTGCCGGCCGGGATCGTGGTGAAGTACCACTGATCGGTGCGCTGCGGGTACATGCGGTAATACTCGAACGCGTTGACCTTCCACTCGGGCACGTTGGCCAGGTTGCGGGAAACGATGGTGATGGCCGGGGTGGAGCTGACGGTGCCGATCAGGAAGAAGTGGGCGCGGTGAATCTCGACGATTTCCTGGCCCAGTTCCGCGTAGCGGGGATCGGTGGGCGCGGTGGACTTCCACTCGTCGGTCAGATCCCACAGGGTCTGGATGTCGGCCGGGGGCTCGGTGCCCGAGGCGCCTTCGGTGGCATGCCATTCAGCCCAGGGCGCGCCGCAGATGGGTTCCAGCGCGGCATCGCCGAAGGGCGGGTAGAACCGGAAGGGGTTGGAGTACAGCGGGGCTTCGGTGCTGGTGCCGCTGGTGGTGATGGCGACGTCGTGGTCATTGTTCGAGGCCATGGTGCGGTAGGCCTCGGTGCTGACTTCACGCAGTTCCACCTTCACACCGACCTCTTCCCAGTATTCCTTGGCCAGTTCGTGCAGGGCCACGTCGCCGAACTGCGGCGCGTAGATCAGGTTGATGACCAGCGCCTCGCCATCGGGGCGAGTGCGGAAGCCATCGGCGCCCTTGACCAGCCCCAGGCTATCCAGGTTGGCGTTGGCGGTATCGGGATCGTACGCGATCATGTACTGATACCACTCTGGCTTGGCGAAGGAGACGGTGGGGTGCACCGGCAGCGCCTGGACCGGCACGCTCAGGCCGAAGTTGAGGGTCTGGTTGATCTCCTCACGGTTGAGCGCCAGCGACATGGCCTCGCTCCACATGGGGTTCGAGAAGAGCTCAGCCAAGACCGGGTCTTTGTGCGTGCAGTTGAAGGCGTACATGCGGCCCTGGTCAGCGCCGGGGGGCATGGTGATGTCGTAGTTGCCGGCATCGGCGTTCTGCTGATAGACCGGCAGGTTGGCCAGCGACAGGCCCTGGGCCTTCTCTTCGAGCTCGCCGTTGATGACCTTGAGGGTGATCAACTCGGGATCGGGGGCGTACGACTGGTGCTGCTCGTCGGTGTAGGGGAGCTGCTGGCCGGCCGTATCGACCTTGAAGTAGTAGGGGTTGGCCACGAACAGCTGGAACTCAGGCGTTTCGACCACCAGCAAGTGGCTCTCGAGCTTGGGCGGCATGTAGCCCAGGTCGGTCAGGTGGTGGACGAAGTCTTGCCAGTCGTTCTGCCAGGAGCCGAAGTACTGGATCCAGTTCTCGTAACCCGCCGCCACCGCCAAGGCATCGGCCTCGGGGTTGAACTTGAGGTGGAACTGCTCCAGGAAGTGCTTGGGCTCGTACATCTGGATGTAGGTGGTGGCGGCCAGGACCAGGAAGCCCGGGGCCGGCGCGGCAAAGCTGAACTTGACCGTGGTTTCGTCCACGGCTTCCACCGTCATGGGCTCGCCGCCATAGACCCACTGGCTAGCCGGGGTCGGGTGCAGGTCGGGGTCGAGCTGAACGTCGTTGTACCAGAAGGCGACGTCTTCGGCGGTGAAGGGCTGGCCGTCAGACCACTTGTGGCCCTTGCGCAGGACCATGGTCAATTCGGTGAAGTCGTCGTTCCACTCGAAGCTCTTGGCCACGTTGGGGACGATGGTCTGGAGATCATCGGCGAAGCGCACCAGGTTGACGTGGCGGGCGCTCAGGAATTCAGAGTTGCCCGATTCGGGGCCAACCGAGGCGAAGCGCAAGCGCCCGCCGTAGGTGCCGATGGACTCGTAAGGCGCGACCACCAGGGGCTCTTCCGGCAGGCGGTCGGCGAGCGCCGGCAGCGGGTCGGGCGAGAGGTGGGTGGCGGTCAGGCGGTCGTCAAAGGTTTCGCGGCTGGTGAAGGCCAGCTCGCAATTGGCCAGTTCTTGAAACTCGGCCAGCTCATACTGCCCCGGATATTGACCGGCCGGAACCCCAGCGGGGTCGGCCATGGTCACAGCGGGACAGGCGGCCGGGCCGGCCTCAGTCGCCGGCACAGCGGTGTCGGCGGGAGCGGCGGTATCGGCCGGGGCTTGCGTGTCGGCGGGGGCGGCGGTATTCGCCGGGACTTGCGTGGCCACCGGGGCAGTGGTGGGTGTCGCTTGGGCGCAGCCGGCGATCAGGGCAATCACTGCGATCGAGGCTGCAAGTTGATGTAGGCGCTTGGTGAACATCGCTTCTCCTCTTAGTAAGCGGTCGTGACAGCCAGCAGGGGCCATACGCAACGGTACTCTTGCCCGAGACTTCCTCCTTCCACTTATGGTGTGTGAGAAATAGCGGGCTTGGCCGCAAGCCAAACCGGCTGGACACCCGGTCAGGGGGTGCTGCACCTCAGCGGGCCGGATAAACGGCGACCCGCGAGGCTATAGCCAGGGTATGACGCTTCACGAGAAGATGATGTATGTTGTCTGACAACATATCATGAAAGACTTTTGCGTGTCAAGCGCCCCAACTGGGCCAGTAACGGGGCCGGCCACCACCGCGCCCGGACGGGCAGGTTCGGCCCCGCCGCCGCCAGGGCCAGCCTGACCCCCAAGGGCTTTACCATACACGGGTGACCTTAAATAGAGTTCATCCGGCCATTAACCAAGCCGCTTAGGGCTGCCAGGCTGGGAAATTGTCGATGGCGGGGCTGCGGGTGAGTTGGGTTTGGCCCGACCCATCGGCCTGCATGCGCCAGATGTCGCTCGCCTCGCCCGAGATCACCACGTAGACCAACTGCGCGCCATCGGGCGACCAGACGGGCGAGTAGTTTAGGGCGGCGTTGTTGGTTAAGTTCACCAGATTGGTGCCGTCGGCGTTGATGACCATGATGTGGGTGCCAGTCTCATCCTTCTGGCGGAAGGCGAGGCGCAGGCTGTCGGGCGACCAGTGCGGCTGGGTGTGAATGCCCGCCGCGGTCGTGAGGGGCGTGCGGTTTTGGCCGTCGGCGGTCATTTTGACTATCTGGTAGGCGCCGCCGGTGTGGGCGGAAGTGAAGGCAATCCATTGACCGTCGGGCGAATAGGCGGGATGCAGCTCCACGTCGTCGGGGGTGTTGGTCAGGTTGACCGGGTTGGCGCCGTCGGCCTGGATGCGGTAAATCTCGTTGTTGCCGTCGCGGGTAGAGATGAAGATGAGCTGCGTGCCGTCGGGGGACCAGGCCGGTCCCTGGTCGGCGGTGGCGTCGCTGGTCAACTGCACCTGGCCGGTGCCGTCGGCGTTCATAACGAAGATTTCGCTGCTGGCCTCATCGGCGGTGAGCTGGCCGACGAAGGCCAGGCGGGTGCCGTCGGGCGACCACACCGGCTGGAAGCTGCCCGCCAGATCGTTGTGCGTGAGCTGCACTTGGTGCGTGCCGTCGTTGTTCATCACCCACAGGTTGAAGACGCCGCCGCCGCGGTCGCTCTCAAAGGCGATCAGCCCGCCGGGGACAACGGTGGGGGTGACGTCGGCGGCGACGGCCACGGTGGGCTCGGGGGTGGGCGTGGGGGCGGGCGCGGCCAGCACAAACTGGGGGGGCAGCCGGTCGAACAA
>JAYUUW010000698.1:0-5825 GCA_043754665.1 Anaerolineales bacterium
GGCCTGAGCGGGCAGGTCACGCTGCTGGGCCAGCGCGACGATGTGCCGCACCTGCTGGCGGCGGGCGATCTCTTCGTCAGCGCCTCGCACTGGGAAGGCTTCCCCAATGTGCTGCTGGAGGCGCTGGCGGCCGGTCTGCCGGTGGTGGCCACGGCGGTGGGCGAGGTGCCGCAATTGGTGAGCGCCGAGGTGGGCGTGGTGGTGCCGCCCCAGCGCCCCGCCGCGCTGGCCGCGGCGCTGGCGGGCCTGCTGGCCGACCCGGCCCGCTGCCGGGCCCTGCGCGCCGCCGGTCCGGCGCTGGTGGCGCGTGACTACGGATTGGAAATGTGGCGCGATCGGCTGCTGGCGCTCTATGGCGCGGCCAGTCCGGCCCTCGCGCGGCGGTGGGAGACGAGCGCATGAGCACGCCCGGCCAGAGAGTGGCCTACGTCATCTCGCGGTTTCCGACGACCTCGGAGACCTTTATTTTGTACGAGATCTTGGAGCTCGAACGGCAGGGCACGCCGGTGGAGCTGTTCTCGCTCGTCCGTCACCCGCAGGCCGTGAACCATGCCGGCGCGCAGGCGCTCGATGCGCGCGCGCACTATGGCCGCCTGCTCAGCGGCGAGGTGCTGGCCGCGCAGCTTTACTGGCTATTCCGCCGGCCGCACACCTACCTGGCGACCTGGGGGCGGGCGCTGTGGGAGAACTGGCGCTCGCCCAAGCACCTCTCGCGGGCGCTGGTGGTGGTGCCGGTGGCCGCCGCCTGGGCGCGAGCGCTGCGGCGGCTGCCCATCGCGCATGTGCACGCCCACTGGGCCACGCACACCGCGCTGGCGGCCTATGTGGTGCACCGGCTCACCGGCTTGAGCTACAGCTTCACCGCCCACGCCGACGACATCTATCTCGATCAGAGCATGTTGGGCGAGAAGCTCCGGCGCGCCCGCTTCGTGGTCACCATCTCCGAATACAACCGCGCCTTTCTGCGGCAGCGTTACGGCGCCGCGGCCACCGCCAAAGTCAGCGTCGTCCACTGCGGCGTAGACCCGGCCAGCTTCACGCCTCGGCCGCGCCGCGCCCCCGGCGCGCCGTGGACGTTGATCTGTGTGGGGCGTCTGTCGGAGAAGAAAGGTCAGAACTTTCTGGTAGACGCCTGCGCTCAACTGAAGGCGGCGGGCGTGCCGTTTCGCTGCTGGCTGGTGGGCGACGGCGAAGATGAGGCCGCGCTGCGGGCGCAGATTGAACGGCTGGGCATGGCGGCCGAGGTGCACTTGTTGGGGGCGCAGCCGCAGCAACAGGTGATTGACCTGCTGGCCCAGGCGGATGTCGCCGTGCTGCCGAGCGTGACCACCGCGCGCGGGCGCAAGGAAGGCATTGCCGTCGCCCTGATGGAAGCGCTGGCGATGGCGGTGCCGGTTGTCTCCACCCAGTCTTCCGGCACGCCGGAGTTGGTGGTGGACGGTGTGACCGGGCGGCTGGTGCCGGAGCGCGATGTGCCCGCCCTGGTGGCGGCGCTGCAAGCGCTGCACGCCGACCCGGCGCTGGCCGAGCGCCTGGGCGCGGCCGGGCGCGCCCAGGTGCTGCAGGAATTCAATCTCACGCGCAACGTGGCCCGCTTGCAGCAGCTGTTTCGGGCCGCGCCCGCGCCGGTGCTGGCGGCCGCGCCGCCGGCCGAACGGGCGGCCCAGCCATGATGAGCCCCGCGTGGCAGTTCGTGTTTGAGTTGGCCTTCTGGGCGGCGGCGGCGCTGCTGGCCTACACCTACTTCGGCTTCTGGCTGCTGCTGGCGGTGCGCGCCTGGCTGTGGCCGCGCCCCCTCCGCCTGGCCGATCATACGCCGCCGCTCAGCCTGCTCATCGCCGCGCACAACGAGGCCGCGGTCATCGCCGCCAAGCTGGAGAACAGCCTGGGCCTCGCTTACCCGGCGGGGCAGGTGGAGATCATCGTCGCCTCCGATGGCTCGGACGACGGCACGCCGGAGATCGCGGCGGGCTATGCCGCGCGCGGCGTGCGCCTGTTGCGGCTGCCCCGGCAGGGCAAGAACCGCACGCTGGCTGACGCCGCCGCCACGGCCACCGGCGCGCTGCTGGTGTTCACCGACGCCGACAGCCTGCTTGCGCCCGACGCCCTGCGCCGCCTGGCCGCTGCCTTCGCCGCGCCAGAAGTGGGCGCGGCGGCGGGCGACTACCGGCACGCCACCCGCCGCGCCGAGAGTGTGGGCGGCCGGAGCGTGTGGGATTTCGACCGCGGCCTCAAGCGCCTGCAAAGCCGCGCCGGCAGCCTCACGGCGGTGTCGGGCGCGCTCTACGCGGTGCGGCGCGAGCTGTTTGTGCCGCCGCCCGCCGGCGTGACCGATGACTTTTACATCGCCGCCCAGGTCGCGGCGGCCGGGCGGCGCGTGGTGTTCGTGCCGGAGGCCGTGGCCACCGGGCCGGCCGCCACCACGCCCGCCGGCGAGTTTGCGCGCACGGTGCGCGTGGTCAGCGCCGGGCTGCGCGGCGTGTGGCTCAGCCGCCGGCTGCTCAATCCGCTGGCCTATGGCTTCTACGCCGTGCAGCTGCTGTCGCACAAAGTGCTGCGGCGGCTCATGGTGCTGCCGCTGCTGGTCACGCTGGTGGCCGCGTTGGCGCTGTGGCCAGCGAGCTGGTTCTACCAGGCGGCGGCCGCGGCGCAGTTGGCGTTTCATGGCGGCGCGGCGCTCGGCTATGCCCTCACTCGCCTGGGCCGCCGCCCGCCCAAAGCGCTGCGCCTGCTGCTGCATTTTGATTTGGTCAACCTGGCCTGCCTCGCGGCGCTGGCGGCGCTGGCGGCCGGCCGGCGCGGCGATGTGTGGCACACCACCCGCCTCGGCCCCGACGTGAGGCTCACATGACGCTCCCCGGCGCGAGCCGCCCGCTGCGCGTGGCCATGCTCATCCAGGGCTATCTGCCCCTGCTGGGCGGGGCCGAACGCCAGCTGGCCAGCCTGGCGCCGCTGCTGCTGGCGCAGGGGCTGGAGGTGCAGGTGCTCACGCGGCGCTACCCCGGCCTGCGCGCATTCGAAGTGCTGAACGGGGTGCCGGTCCACCGGCTGCCCATCCCCGGCCCCAAGGCGATGGCGGCGGCGACCTATACCGCCACGGCCTTGCTCAAGCTGCGGCAGTGGCGGCCGGATGTGCTGCACGCGCACGAGCTGCTGTCGCCCGCCACCACGGCGCTGGCCGCCCGCCGATTGTGGGGCACGCCAATCCTGGCCAAGCCGCTGCGCGGCGGGGCCTTGGGCGACATCGCCCGGCTGCGCCAAAAGCCGGCCGGGGCGCGGCGGCTGGCGGCGCTGGCCGAGCAAGTGGAGGCCTTCGCCGTTATCAGCGCCGAGATCGACCGCGAGCTGGCCGGTCTGGGCGTGCCGCCCGAGCGGCGGCTGCGCCTGCCCAACGGGGTGGACACGCAGCGCTTTCAGCCGGGCGACCCGGCCACCCTGGCCGCCCGGCGCGCCGCGCTTCAACTGCCCGGCGGGCCGCTCATCATCTTCAGCGGCCGGCTGGCGCGCGAGAAGGGGCTAGCCGGGCTGCTGGCCGTGTGGCCGCGCCTGCGCGCCCAGCACCCGGAGGCCCACCTGCTGCTCTTGGGCAGCGGCCCCGAGCAGGCGGCGCTCGCAGCGCTGGCCGGGCCCGGCGTACGCTTCGGCGGGCGCGTGGACGACATGCCTGCCTACCTGGCCTGCGCCGATGGCTTCGTGCTGCCCTCGGTGGCGGAAGGACTGTCGAACGCGCTGCTGGAGGCCATGGCCGCCGGCCTGCCGGTGGTGGCCACCGCCGTTGGCGGCGCGAAAGATGTCATTCAGCACGGCGTGTCGGGCTGGCTCACGCCGCTCGATGCGCCCGACGCGCTCTACACCGGCCTGGACCGGGTGTTAGCCCAGCCCGACCTGCGCGTGGCCTGGGGACAAGCCGCCCGCGTGCAGGTGGTGCGGCACTATGATTTACGCGGCCTGGCCCAGCGGCTGGCCGCCGTCTACGCGCGCCTGGCGCGCCGGGGGACGGATCTGGAAAGGGAAGCCACCCATGATGAAATCGTTACGCTATAAAGTTTGGGCCGGGTTGTGCGCGGTGCTGCTGACCGTGGGCGGGGTGCGGCCCAGTTGGGCGCAAGACGCCACGCCGACCGGCGCCGCGCCCGACGCCACCGCCACACCTCTGCCGCAGCTCAACGTCGCCACAGCCACCCCGGTGCCGGGCGAGCCCGACGGGGCGCTGCTGTTCAGCGACTTCGGCTTTGCCGAGACTACGCTGATCGGCCCGTTTGCGGTCGAGAACTACCAGTTCGATCTGCCCTCGACCTGGGTTTTGACCGACGGCGCCGCGCTGGAGTTGGATGTCAGCAGCTTCTTCAACTCCGGGGCGGTCACGGCGACGGGGGCGCCGCGCACCTTTGGCGGCTCGCTGACGGTGATCTTCAACGAGATCACCCTGGGTACCTTCGCGCTCAATACCGCCGGCGACAGCCGCGTCTTTGTGCCGCTCTCGCCCGCCGCGCTGGCCGCCGTCGCGCCCGACGGCAGCTACGACCTGACCCTGTTTTGGGACAGCGGCGTGGACTGCCTGAATCTCGACCAGGCCAATCTGGTGGTGCGGTCCACCTCGCGTTTCAGCCTGCCGCATACCGTCAACCCGCCCGCCCTCGACCTGGCGCGTCTGCCCCGGCCCATCTTCGAGGGCACCTTGTGGCCCGAGGCCGCGACCATCATCGTGCCCGACCGGCCCAGCCATGCCGAGCTGCAAGCCGCGCTGACCGTGGCCGCCGGCCTGGGCAACCTCACCAGCGGCGATCTACTGCTCGACCTGCTGCCCGCCAGCCGCTTGGGCGAGGTGCAGGCCGCGACCCATCTGATCTTCGTCGGCCGGCCGGGCGGCCTGCCCGAGTTGGCACAGTTCGAACTGCCACTGGCCCTCAGCGAAAACGTCTTCGCCGCCCCAGGCGACAAGCCTGACGATGGCGTGGTGGCCCTGGCCCCCTCGCCCTGGAACGCAGCCAAGGTGGTGCTGGTCGTCAGCGGCAATAGCGATGCGGCCGTGGTCAAGGCCGCTCAGGCGGTGAGCACCGGCGCGGTGCGCCCGAACGGCGTGCCCAACCTGGCGCTGGTAGCGGCGGTGGACCCCGGGCAGGCGCCCACTACCGTGCCCATCAACCGCACCCTGACCGACCTGGCCTACCAGCGCG
The DNA here is from genome assembly GCA_043754665.1 of Anaerolineales bacterium. Lineage (GTDB taxonomy): Bacteria > Chloroflexota > Anaerolineae > Anaerolineales > UBA6663 > JADZEK01. The sequence continues at coordinate 5,178 of JAYUUW010000698.1, forward strand.
TGACCTTCGACCGCCTGGGCTCCAACGTCACCTCGTTCGCCTTCTACGTGCCGGCCGGGCAGACCACCGACGGCGAGGCCTATGTGGACCTGCACTTCAACCACTCGGCCCTGCTCAACTACGACCGCTCCGGGCTGTCAGTCAGCCTCAACGGGCAGCCGGTCGGCAGCCTGCGGTTGAGCGATCTCTCGACCAACGGCGACCACACCACGCGGCTGCTGCTGCCGGGCGGCGCGATCGTGCCCGGCGTCAACCGGCTCAGCCTCGAGGCGGCGCTCATCCCGCTCGACAACTGCATTGATCCGCGCTTGTCGAATGTCTGGCTCACCCTCTGGCCCGACTCGCTGCTGCACCTGCCGCTGCGCTCCGCCACCACCGACGCGGCCCCGCGCTTCGATCTCGATGACTATCACCGGCCGTTCTCGCGCGACCCCGGCCTGGCCGACACTAGCTTTGTGCTGGCCGTGCAAGACCCCACCGGCTGGGCGACCGCCGCGCGCATTGCCTTCGACCTGGGCAACGCCAGCAACGGGCGGCTGATTCAATTGGCGGCCTACTATGCCTCGGAGGTGCCCGCCAGTGCGCTCCAGACCAGCCACCTGCTGCTGGTAGGGCGGCCCAGCCAGTTGGCGCTGATCCAGGAGTTGC
>JAYUUW010000699.1:0-1599 GCA_043754665.1 Anaerolineales bacterium
GGGGCGAAAACGGACCAGCACTTCGGTGGGAGAGTAGGGGTTGTCGGCCGCGATGGTCACGGCCGGCGCCGCCCCTAGCGCGGGCAGGCGCGGCGCGGCGGCCACGCTAAGAATCGCGACAATGGACAGGGCAAGCAGGAGTTTTCGGAGGCGGAGGGTCATCGGCCCCGGTATTGTAGCATGCGCCTCGGGCCCGGTGCGTCCCCCCACCGTACTACGGTGTGATACGCTATGCCCGCCGGCCGAGCGCGCGGGCGGCCTCACTCACCAGATCAAGGCGGCGATGGCAATGAATCCGAACAAATCCATGAACATTGGGCTGGGCCAGCGCCGCTTGCGGCTGTACGTCGGCGTGTTCGCGGTGTGGATCGCCATTGGGCTGGCGCTGTTCTTGCTGGGGGCCGGCGCGCCGCGTGTGTGGCGGCTGCTGCTCTACCTGCCGCTGTTCGTCGGCGTGGGCGCGCTGGTTGAGGTGCGCGCCAAGACCTGCGTGGCGCTGGGGCTCTCGGGCCAGTGCAGCCTTAACCCGCGCCTTAACCTGTTCGAGGCGCTACGCGGCCAAAAGGTGGCCGACCCGGCCTTGGCCGCCGCCCTGCGCCGCCGCGCCTGGCAACTGGCGCTGCAAATTCAGGTCATCACCATCGCCCTCACGGCGTTTGTGTTCGTGCTGCCCCGCTAGGCGCGCGGCGGCGGCCCGACGGCGTAACCCGAGTGCTCTGTCAAAGCAAACAACACGGGCCGGTCAGCGTTGCTGACCGGCCCGTGGTTGTCGAATTCACCGTTCGACGCAACCTCGACCACGTTCTCCCTGAACCCCACTCGTGTAATTAGTGAAATTCGTGGCCAAGGCTTTTCCGCCCACTACGGCTTCAAGACCGCGTCGAAGAACGCAATCGTCCGGTCCATCGCCAATGTGAAGTAAACCGAGAGGTTGTGGTTGTCGCCGGTGTAGGTGTAGAGCTGCCCCGGCGCTCCCGCCGCCAGCATCTCGGCGTACAGCGTCTCGCTGGCCGCCACCGGCACATCGCGGTCGGCGGTGCCGTGGTGCAGTTGCAGCGGGCCGGAGAGATCGGTCAGGTAGGCATTGGCCGACAGCGCGTCCCAAAAGGCCGGGTTCTCGTCGCGCGTGCCATACTGCACCAGCCAGGCGCGCCAGCCGCGCGGTTCGGGCTCGGCGGTGCCGGCGGGCGGCGGGGTCGGTGTGAGGTTAATGTCGCCGCGCGCGAACAGGTCAGGGTAGGGCGCGACCACGCCGCCCCAGATCACCCCGACCTTGATGTCGGGCGAGATCACCATCGCCCGCAGCGTGATATACCCGCCCATCGAATGGCCCCACATGCCGACGCGGTTCGGGTCGGCCTCCGGCAGGCGCTTCACTGCCGCCACCGCGTTCAGCACATCGACCACATAGTCGGGGTCGCTGTACGCGCCGCGGTCCTCGCCTTCCGATTGGCCGTGCCCGCGATAGTCTGACCGGAACACAATGTAGCCCGCCTGCGCCAGCCGGTCGACGTAGTTGACATAGCGCTCAGTCGTGCGGTACACCTCGGGCGGAATGTAGCCGTGGTTGAACACAATCACCGGCCAGCCCGTCGCCGG
>JAYUUW010000700.1:0-1861 GCA_043754665.1 Anaerolineales bacterium
GGGGTTAGGGTTTCAACCACGAACCTGATAGTCGTCGGCTAGCGAACAGTCGAGTCTGTCGCAGCCGTTGTCATAGTGCCCACCAAAAATACGCAGCCCGCGGTCCGGCAGGGCCGGACCGAAGGGCTGCGTATTTTTGGTCAGGGTCAGATACCTTCTCTTAAGTACCCATCGTGCGATGAGCCGGCAGTCGGGCGGCGGCGGGCGGCCGTCTGTGCTCAGTAGGTTAGGCCACGCCTCGAGTCCCCAACTCCGATCTTCCTTTGCCATGTGTGCAGCAGTATTGGTCTCGCAGCCCAATTCGTGAAATTCGTGGCCAAAGTTTTTAGCCTTTTCCCGAGTCCCCCGAGTCCCCTAGCGGAGCATCCCCCGAGCCTGCCCGCTAGGCCGCCCGCGTCGCCGCTTCCATCAGCTTCTGAATGCGCCCGACCATGCCGGCCGGGTTGGGCAGCAGGCCCTCCACCAGCAGCGCGCTCTCAAACAACTGCTCCACCACTTCGTTCACCAGCTCGTCCGCGCCGCCGGCGGCCAAGCGCCCGGCCAGGTTCTTAATCAGCGCGTGCTGGCGGTTCAGCTCCACCACCTTCGGCGGCACCGTGAAGTCCTTTTCCAGCAGGCGGCGCACGCGGTCCATCTCGTGGTTCTTGGCGTCGTCCGGCGACACCAGCCGCAGCGCGTTATCCACCAGGCGGTCGGTCGCGCGCACCCCGGCGATGCGGTCGCCCAGTTGGTCCTTAAAGCGGGCCACCAGCGCGTCAAACTCCGCGTCGGGCAGCGCATCGGCGGCGGCCTCCGGCGTGGGCGTCGTGCGCGGCAGGTCCAGGCTCGGGTCGTCGGCGCTCTTCAGCGGATAGCCCTCGTAGGTTTGCAGTCCGGTCAGCATAAAGCTGTCCAGCGGGTCCACCAGGAACAGCACTTCCAGGTTCTGCTGGCGGAACAGGTCGAGGTGCGGGCTGTGCGCCACCGACTTCAAGTCGTCGCCCAGCAAGTAGTAAATGGTGCGCTGTTCGCCCGCCATTCGGCCCACATAGTCGGCTAGCGCGCTAAGCGTGTCGCCGCCGGCCGGGCGCGAGCTGTGAAAGCGCAGCAGCGGCAGCAGCTTGTCACGGGCCGCCGCGTCGGTCGCCATGCCCTCTTTAATGAACGCGCCGTACTGCTTCCAGAATTTGGCGTAGGTGTCGGCGTCCTTGACGGCCAGGTCCTTGAGCGTGTCAATCACCTTATGGGTCAGGGCGTTCTTCAGGCGCTCCATCACGCGCGTGGCCTGCACCGTCTCGCGGCTGACGCTCAGCGGCACATCCTCCGACTCGACCACCCCCTCCATAAACCGCAGATAGCCCGGCAGCAGGTCTTTGGCGTATTCCTGAATCAGGATCTTGCGCGAGTAGAGCTTGAGGCCGTGGTCTTTACGCGGGCTGAACATGCCGCGGTCGATCTGGGCCGGCACGAACAGCAGCGCCGCAATCTGCACTGGCGCGTCGGTGTTCAGATGGGCGTGGGTCAGCGGCGCGTTGAAGTCGAGCGTCAACTGCTTGTAGAAGTCGGCGGCGGCTTCAGCGGTGATCTTGTAGCTCGGCTCGCGCCACAGGGCGGTCTGGCGGTTGATGGCCGGCGCGTCGTCGCCCAGGTAAATGGGATACGACACAAAGTCGCTGTGCTTGTGGACGATGTCGCGCAGCCGCCACACCTCGGCGAACTCATGCGCATCTTCCTTTAGCTTGATCTCAATGTGGGTGCCGCGCTCGGTCTGCGTGGCCGGCTCCAGGGTATAGCTGTCGCCGCCGGTCGCGATCCACGTCCAGGCCGTGGCGTCGGGCCGGTAGGAAAGGCTGGTCACGCGCACTTCGTCGGCCACCATAAA
>JAYUUW010000701.1:0-6558 GCA_043754665.1 Anaerolineales bacterium
TAGCGGCGGTCGGCTTTGACGTACAGCGCGTATGGCATTCAGCCTCCTAAATGAGTGGCGTGACCTACTGCCCTTCCCCTGAGTCCCCACCGCTTTATACCCCGTAGACCCTTCCGACCCCTTCCCCGCCCCCCGCCCTTACTGGTCCTCGGTCAGCCGCCGCAGCGTTTGCTTCAGCGCCGGCAGCAGCGCCTGGTCTTCGGGCCAGTCGCTGGGCGCGAACAGCATCGTCATCTGGCCGGCGCGGCGGCCTTCCAGCCGGCCCGCCAGCCCTTCGAGCACCGGGCCGGCGTCGGTGTAGCCCACCCGCCCGATCATATCAATCGCCGCCGCGCGCACGGGCAGCGGCAGGCTGCGGTCGGCCGCCACGCGCGTGAGCGTGGACGAGCCGGTGGGCAGGCGCTCGAACAAACGCCGCAGCGCCTCGGGGTTCACGATGCCCGCGCCGCCGGCCTGGTGTAGTTCCAGCAGCGCCACCACCTGATTCTGCCCATAGCGCCTCAGTTCGCCCAGCACCGCGCCGCGCACCTCGGCCGGGTAGCGATACTCCCGGCCGCGCACCTCAAAGTAATCGGCCAGCGCCTGCACAATCTGCGCCCGCAGCCCCCGGTCGGCCTCCTCCACGCGCGAGGCCAGCAGGTGCAGCGTCAGCGCCGAGTTGCGCGCCGCCTCTGACCCGCACAAGATCGCCAGCCCGCGCCGCCGCTCCTCGACGTGCGGCGAGACGAACATCTCGCCCGCCGTCCACGGATCGACCGAGGGCACGGGGCGCGGCGTCAGGCTGGCCCGCAGCGGGCTGGCGGTGACGTTATAGCGGACGCGGGAACGGGGTCGCGGCACGGCGGCTACCGGCCCTCCTGGGCAGGTTGGCGCGTTGGTCGCTTACTGGTAGGTGTGATCGGCTTCGCGGCTTTCTTGGCGGCCTTCTTGGTCGCTTTTTTCGCGGCTTTCTTCGGCGCGGCTTTCTTCGCCGCCGCCTTCTTGGCGGTCTGCTTCTTGGCCGGCGCGGGCTCGGGGGCGCGGACGGCCACCAGCGCCTTGCGCAAGCCGCCCTCGATGTTGCCGCCCAGGTTCACGCGCAGCGCCCGCCGCTGGTGGGTCACCAGCGCTTCGTAATCGCCCAGCGCCTGCGCCTGCTTGAGCACGCTAAAGCTGTAGACCTCGCCCGGCACGGCCGCATCTACCGGGTCGGCGGCGGTGAACTGCACAAACACGCCGTTGTTGGCCCCGCCCTTGTGCAGCTGCCCGGTCGAGTGCAGGAAGCGCGGGCCATAGCCCACCGTCACCGCCACGCCAAACCGGTCGCGGATGGCGGCTTGCAGGTCGCGCAGCAGCTTCTCGCGCGCGGGTGTGTGGGCCACATAGGCCGTCAGCGCCACGTAGTCGCCGCGCCGTGTGCGCTTCAACTGGCGTACCAGCTTGGCCGCGAAGTCGGCGGCGGCGGCGCTCAGCGCGTCGCCCTTGTCGGGCAGCGCGCCCTGCTCCTGGTGGGCCTTCAGCAGCCGCACCGTGTTGTCTTTGGACTCCTGCACGTTCGGCTGGTCGAACGGGTCAATCGCCAGCAGGTAGCCCGCCGCCGCCGTGGCGACCTCCCACTTGAGGAACTCGCCCGCCAGCGCGTAGGTGTCCGGCAGCACGATGGTAATCACCGGCTGCTTGGCCGCCGCCAGCGCCGCCACGGCCTTGTCGGTGGCGTTGGGCCGCGCCCCGGCCAGTTTCAGGTAGACAAACACCCGGTCGCGCCCGCGCTTATAAGCGTCCGGCCCGGCCAGCCGCTCGCCCTCCACCGGCAGAATGCCCTTGCCCTCTTTGCCGGTCGATTCGGCGATCAACTGCTCGGTCCAATAGCCCACCGTGCTCAGCGCCGGCGCCGTGATGAACGTGAGCTTGTCGCGCCCGGCCTTGGCCAGCGCGCCCAGGGCTGCGCCGAGCGCCAGGCCGGGGTTCTGCGCCACCGGCACGCCGCCGCCGCTGGCCTGCGCCATGCGCTGGGCGCTGTCGAGCAAGCGGGCCACATCAACGCCCATGAGCGCGGCCGGCGCGAGCCCGAAGAACGACAGCGCCGAGTAGCGGCCACCAATCTCTGGCGGATTGAGGAACACTTTGCGGAAGCGGTGCTCGATGGCGGTCTTTTCCATCAAGGTGCCGGGATCGGTGATGGCGATGAAGTGATCGCCGGCCTGGTCGCCCTTGAGCGCCTTCACCTTCTCCCAAAAGTATTTGAAGAAGGCGTTGGGCTCGGTAGTCGAGCCGCTCTTGCTGGCGATGATGTACAGCGTATGCAAGGGGTCACTGCGGGCCTCGGCCGCCAGCACCGCCGCCGGGTCGGTCGAGTCCAGCACGGCCAGGTCCAAATAGCCGGGGGCCACGCCGAACGTCTCGCGCAGCACTTCGGGCGCGAGCGACGAGCCGCCCATGCCGCACAGCAGCGCGTGGGTCAGGCCGGAGCGCTGCACTTCCTCGCCGAAGGCCGTCAGGTCGCCCAGCTGCGCCTGCACGGTGGCGAACACATCCAGCCAGCCCAGGCGAATGTTGATCTCGGCCTGGTGCGCGGCGGCGTTGGGCTTCCACAGCGTGGGGTCTTTCTTCCACAACCGCTTGCCAAAGTCGGCCTTGGTCAGCGCCGCCTCGGCCTCGCTCACGGCCGCCCGCAGCGGGCCGGCCGGCAGCGCCACGGTCTGGCGGTCGCTGGTCAGCACGGCCTCGCGCCGCGCCGCCACCACGTTCAGCAGCGTCTCGAACGACTTGGTGAACGAGGCCACGCCGTCGAGCTCAAGCTTGTTGGTGACCTCGTCCATCTTGATGCCGAACTCTTCAAGCTGGTCGATCACCTGCGCCGCCTGATCCAGGTTCTGCCCCAGGCGGTCCTGCGGCTTGCCGTGGTCCTTGTAAGCCGTAATGGTGGCCGGCGGCAGGGTGTCCACCGTGTCCGGCCCGATCAGCGCTTCCACGTAATACACATCGGGGTAGGCCGGGTTCTTGGTCGAGGTGCTGGCCCACAGCGGGCGCTGCAGCCGCGCCCCGGCCGAGGCCAGGGCCGCCCAGCGCTCGCCGTCGAACTTGGCGCGGAAACGGCCATAGGCCAGCTTGGCGTTGGCGATGGCGGCCTGCCCCAGCAGCGCGGCCAGCGGCTTGCCTTCGGAGGTGCTCGCGCCGCCGACAACCTTAATGCGCTCATCCAACTGCTTGTCCACCAGCCCATCCACCCGGCTGACGAAGAAGCTCGCCACGGAGGCGATGGTGTTGATCGGCAGGCCGGCCGCCTTGCGCTGCTCCAGCCCGGCCAGGTAGGCCTCCATCACGGCGTCGTAGCGCGCCAGCGAGAAGATCAGCGTGACGTTGATGTTGATGCCCTCGGCGATGGCCGCTTGAATGGCGGGCAGCCCTTCGAGCGTGGCCGGAATTTTGACCATCAAATTGGGCCGGTTCACCGCCGCCCACAGCCGCTTGGCCTCGGCCACGGTGGCGTCGGTGTCGTTGGCGAAGTTCGGGCGCACCTCAATGCTCACATAGCCGTCCACGCCCGCGGTGCGCGCGAACACCGGCGCGAACACATCGGCCGCGCCCTGAATGTCCTCAATCGAGAGGTTGTCAAAAATCGCCGCCGCGTCATCGCCGGCCCGCGCCAGCGCCGCAATCGTCGCGTCGTAGTCGGTGTTGTTGGCAATGGCCTGCTCGAAGATCGTGGGGTTCGAGGTCAGCCCGGTGATGTCGCCATCGGCCACCATCTTCGCCAGCTTGCCGGAGGTCAGCAGTTCGCGCCGAATATTGTCGTGCCACGGTGACTGCCCGAGCGCCTGCATCGCCACCAAAGGATTTTTAGCCATACCATGCTCCTAAGCATTCAGAACAACCGAGAGTCATTAGACTTTATCGGAAACAGGTTCAAGCCGACCGCGTCCGACTGGGGTGGAGGCTTCAGCCGTCACATGGTGCGGCAAAAGCGATACACGCAACAATCGGTGAGATTTCTCACCCGCTGAAACGGCAGCACTAGGCCAAATGGCCTGAGGCGGGGTTCGAAATGACAGTTAATCTGGGTGGTGTGCTCCAGAGGTTGGGAAACCTGGGCGCTCATTACAGTTTCCAATAATGTCTATGGTCGATTGCTGCCTTGTCCAATAATCGCCCCTTCCCCTCCGCTGTACTCAGCGCGGGAAGAAGCCGGGGGTTAGGTTCCCCCGCCCGCCGCCCGCTTACTTAGCGTCGTGCGCGGCCTTTTCAATGGCCAGCACCTTCGCCAGCCGGCGCTCGTGCCGCTCGCCATGCGAAAAGGTCGCGCCCAAAAACGCCCGCACCAGCTCCGGGATCAGCTCCGGCCCGATGATGCGCGCCCCCAGGCACAGCACGTTCATGTCGTCGTGCTCCACGCCCTGGTGCGCCGAGTAGGTGTCGTGGCAGATCGCGCCGCGCAGCCCGGTCATCTTGTTGACGGCCACGCACGCCCCTACCCCGCTGCCGCACAGCAGAATGCCGCGCGCGGCCCGCTGGCCCTGAATGGCCTCGCCGATGGCGCGGGCGTAGTCGGGGTAGTCTACCGCCTCGGTCGAGTGCGTGCCCAGGTCCAGCGGCTCGTGCCCGGCGGCGCGCACCACCTCCAGCACCTTGGCCTTGAGCGGAAAGCCCCCGTGGTCGGCCGCGACGGCAATAATCACTGCTTGGCTCCCAGCAATTCTAGCGCCTTGGCCGTCACGTTCTCGGCCGTAAAGCCAAATTCCTTCATAATGCGCGGGGCCGGGGCCGACGCGCCGTAGTGGTCGAGCGTGATCAGCGCGCCCGCGTCGCCCACCCAGCGGTGCCAGCCCTGGCTCACGCCCGTCTCCACCGCCAGCCGCGCCGTCACGCTCGGCGGCAGCACGCTGGCCCGGTACTCGGCCGTTTGCTCGGCGAACAGCTCCCAGCACGGCATCGACACCAGCCGCACCCGCCGACCCTGCGCCGCCAGCGTCTTCTCAGCCGCCACAATGAGCTGCACTTCCGAGCCAGTCGCCATCAGAATGAGCTCAGGGTCGGTCACCTGTGGGTTGAGCACATACGCGCCCTGCCGCAGCCCCTCGGCCGAGGCCAGCGTGCTCCGGTCGAGCGTGGGCACGTTCTGGCGCGTCAACGCGAAGATCGTGGGGCGGTGCCGGTTCTCCAGCGCCACCTGCCAGGCCCAGGCGGTTTCGTTCGCGTCCGCCGGGCGGATGAACAGCAAATGCGGGATGGCCCGCAGCGCGGCGTAGTGCTCCACTGCCTGGTGCGTGGGGCCGTCTTCGCCCAGGCCGATGCTGTCGTGCGTGAAGACCCAGATCGACCCGACCTGCATGATGGCCGACAGCCGGATGGTGGGCCGCATGTAGTCCGAGAACACCAGGAAGGTCGCGCCGTAGGGGATGAAGCCGCCGTGCACGGCCAGCCCGTTGACGATGCTGCCCATGCCGTGTTCGCGCACGCCGAAGTGCAGGTTGCGGCCCGCATAGCTCCACGGCCCGCCGGACGTGCCCTGCGCGCCTTCGGCCGAGGCCAGCGGGCTTTCAAAATCGCCCGCGCCCTTGATGACCGTGAAGGTGCTGGGGTTCAGGTCGGCCGAGCCGCCCATCAGCTCCGGCAGTTGGGCCGCGAAGGCTTGCAGCACGGTCTCGCCCGCCTTGCGCGTGGCCAGCCCCTTGGCGTCGGCCGGGAAGGTCGGCCGCGCCGCCTGCCAGCCGGCCGGCAGTTCGCCCGCCAGCCGCCGCTTGAGTTCGGCCCCCGGCTCTGGGTAAGCCGCTTCGTAGGCCGCCAGCCGCGCCGTCCAGGCCGCCTCGGCCGCGCTGCCGGTCGCCAGCGCCTCGCGGAAGTGCTCCAGCGCATTGCCGGGGATCGTGAACATCTCGTCTTCCGGCCAGCCCAGGTTGTGCTTGGCCGCCTTCAGCTCGTCCGGGCCGAGCGGGCTGCCGTGCGCCTCGGAGGTGTTCGCCTTATGCGGCGCGCCGAAGCCGATGATGGTGCGCACCGCAATAATGGAGGGCTGGTCGGTGGCCCCCTGCGCCGCCGCAATGGCGGCATCCACGGCGTCAATATCGTTGCCGTCGGTCACGCGCTGGGTGTGCCAGCCATAGGCCTCAAACCGCTTGAGCACATCTTCGTCAAACGCCAGCGACGTGGTGCCGGCCAGCGAGATGTGGTTGTCGTCGTACAGCACGATCAGCTTGCCCAGCCGCAGGTGCCCGGCCACCGAGCACGCTTCTGACGACACGCCTTCCATCAGGTCGCCGTCGGTAGCGATGACGTAGGTGTAGTGGCCCACCACGCTGTGCCCCGGCTGGTTGTAGCGCGCCGCCAAATGCGCCTCGCCGATGGCCATGCCCACCGCGTTCGAGATGCCCTGCCCCAGCGGGCCGGTGGTGGTCTCGACCCCGGGCGTCAGTTCGCTCTCGGGATGGCCGGGCGTCAGGCTCTCCCATTGGCGAAAGTTCTTGATGTCATCCAGCGACAGCGGGTAGCCGGTGAGATGCAGCAACGAGTACAGCAGCATCGAGCCGTGCCCGCCCGACAGCACGAAGCGGTCGCGGTCGGGCCACTTGGGGTTGGCCGGGT
>JAYUUW010000702.1:0-4250 GCA_043754665.1 Anaerolineales bacterium
GGCCGCCCACGACCGGCTGGGCCATCACAAAATCGGGGCGGTAGGGCACAGTGACAGCCACCTCGGCCGGCCAGATGTTTTGATATTCCAGCACGACCACGCGCGGCGTCACCACCTCCAGCGCGCGCCACACCCACCAGTCCACGCCGTCCATATCGAGCGAGAACAGGTCAATCTCTCCGGTTACGCCGGCGGCACGGATCAGGCTATTGACGTTTTCAGCCGTGATCCAGGCCTGGATCAGCTGCGGCGGCCAGCCGCGCGTGTCTTGCAGGCCGGCGAAGAACTTTTGGCCCAGCGCCACCAACTCAGCGTCACCGTCAAACAGCAATCCCTGCCAGCCGTGGTTGATGATCAGATTGGCGGTGTTGCACTCGCGGCCAGTGCCGGCGCACATCTCGACGCACTGCTTATTGGTCACGCCCAGCAGCGCGAACAGGTAGTGCAAGATGCCGTCCTCACCGTTCTGCGAGTAGACGCGGAACTGGGCCTCGTCCAGGCTCGGCAACCTCTCACCGCGCGCGCGCCGGCTCTGGTAGTGCTGCATCAGATTGAGTTGGCTGAGTTGGCTGAGCGCATTGTACCGGTCGGTCTGTTCGACGCGCAGGGCCGCCAAGTCGGCCCGCCCTTCGTCAACCCGCAGAACACGCCGAGCGGCGCGGCCCAGAGCACTCACAAGGCTGCGAGATCCCATGTCCGGTTTCCTTAACACAGAGCGTGAGGTGTCGCCGGCAAGACCAACCCGAGGCCCCGGCCGAAAAATAAAGACCCTGAACTCTCAAGGCCAATCGGGGTTGAACCTCCAACGCGGGACACCCCTAGAGGCCCGACGATTCTAGTCCACGCCCAAGTGACTGTCAAGAAAAGCACTGGTCCGGCCAGGGGGCGCGGCCGGCGCCGGCCGGGCGGCCTTGTCCTTTTGGACAGTTTTGCAGCCCCGCCCTTGACGGGCTTCCCCCGCCGGGGCTATGATCCCAGTTACCTATGACTATTGACCCTGATACCCTCCGCGCCGTGATGCGGCACTGGCCCACGGGCGTGACCATTCTCACCAGCCGCCTGCACAACTACACCCACGGCATGACCGTCAACTCATTTAGCTCAGTGGCGCTCGACCCGCCGCTGGTGCTGGCCAGCATCGAGAACAACGTGCGCACCCACGCCCTCATTCAGCGCTCGGGCATCTTTGCGCTCTCGTTCCTGCGCGAAGGCCAAGAGTGGATTTCCGACCGCTTCGCCGGGCGCGACACCGAGAACACCGACCGCTTCGAAGGGTTGGCTACCTACACCGCCGTCACCGGCGCGCCGATCATCGCCGATAACCTGGGCCACATGGACTGCAAGCTGGTGGCGGCGCACCCGGCCGGCAACCACACCATCTTCATTGCTGAGGTGGTGCATGCCAGCGTGGGCACAGCCGGGCCGGTGCTGGGCGACGAACCGCCGCCGGTGGCCTCGGCCGGCAAACCGCTGATCTACTTCAACCGCGGGTATCGCCACCTGGCCTGAGGCGCGCTCTTAGGAGGCCGGCATGTCTGCCCCGCTCGCCGCCGCCGACCAACAGACCCTGCTGCACCTGGCCCGCGCCGCGCTGGTGGCCGCCGCCGCGCAGCGCCCCGCCCCACCGGTGGCGGCCGCCGCCCTCGCGCCCGGGCTGCAAGCGCCGGGGGCCAGCTTCGTCACCCTGACCGCGCACGGCCAACTACGCGGCTGCATTGGCGGGCTGCACGCCGAACGGCCGCTGTACGCCGATGTGCAACTGCACGCCGCCGAGGCCGCGCGGCACGACCCGCGCTTTCGGCCCGTGACCCCCGCCGAGGTGCCCGCCATTGCGATTGAAATTTCGGTGCTGACCGCGCCGCAGCCGCTGACCTACACCGACGCCGCCGACCTGGTGCGCCAACTGCGCCCGCACATCGACGGCGTGGTGCTGGCGCAGGGCCGCCGCCGCGCCACCTTTCTGCCGCAGGTGTGGGAGCAGGCCCCCGACCCAGAACAATTCCTCGACCTGCTAGTTGACAAGCTGGGCCTGCGCCCTTCGGCCTGGCGGCGGGCGCATTTGGGCGTTGACACTTACCAGGTGCACAGCTTCGCCGAAATCGAGCCGCCGGCTTGACCCCGCCATTCGCCGCCGCGCGCGTCAAAGCACACGCCCTGGCGCTGGGCTTCAACCTGGTGGGCCTCACGCCTGCCGCGCCGTCGCCGCACTTGCACGCCTACTTCGATTGGCTGGCGGCCGGGCAGCACGGCGGCATGGACTACCTGGCCCGGCCCGACCGAACCGCCCGCCGCCGTGACCTGAACGTCATCCTGCCCGGCGCGCAATCACTCGTCATTGTCGGGCTGGACTATCACACCCTACGCCTGCCGCCGGCCATGCTGGCCGACCCGGCGCGGGGCCGCATTGCCGCTTACGCCTGGGGCCAAGACTATCACCGGCTGATGCTGCCGCGCCTCAAAACGCTGGCCGCCTGGCTGGCGGTCGAGAGCGGCGGCCCGGTGGAGAGCAAGGCCTACGTGGACACCGGCGCGGTGCTCGAGCGCAGCCACGCGCAGCAGGCCGGACTGGGCTTCACCGGCAAGAATACCATGCTCATCCACCGCCGGCGCGGCAGCGACTTCTTCTTGGGCGAGATCGTGACCACGCTGGCCTTCGACACGTACGACCAGCCGGAAGCGCGCAGCCTGTGCGGCACTTGCACCCGCTGCCTGGCCGCCTGCCCCACCAACGCCTTCCCGCAGCCCTATGTGCTCGACGCCCGCCGCTGCATCAGTTACCTGACCATCGAGCACAGCGGCTGGGTCGACCGCGCCCTACGGCCCTTGATGGGCAACTGGGTGTTCGGCTGCGACGTATGCCAAACCGTCTGCCCGTGGCAGCGCTTTGCCATTCAGAGCCACGAGAGCGCGTTCTTTCCGCTGGACGCCGACCGGGCCGCGCCGCCGCTGGCCGACCTGCTGGCGTTGACGCCCGCCGCATTCGCCGCGCGCTTTGCCGGCTCGGCCGTGCTGCGCGCCGGGCGCGACCAGTTGGTGCGCAACGCCTGCCTGGCCGCCGCCAATGGCGGGCAAAGCGGCCTCACGCCACAGTTGGCCGAGTTATTAGCCGACCCCAGCCCAACCGTGCGCGGCCACGCCGGCTGGGCGTTGGCCCGCTTGCAGGGGGCCGCCGCCGGCCCGGCCCTGGCGCAGGCACTGGCGGCCGAGCCCGACCCCGCCGCCGCCGCCGATTTGCGCCAAACCCTGGCTGAAACCGGCATCATCCAACTCTAACCTGCCGCCTCTTGTCACAACGCCGCAATTTGCCTACACTGGTAGGTGTACGGTTCGCCGTTCCGCCGGCCGCTCAGCGCGTCAGAGCCGCCGCATCGCAAAGGTAGCTGGCATGTCGCTGCAACTGGTCATCTTCGCTGTCGCCGTGGTGCTCGTGCTGGTGGTCATTGCCGCGTATGCGCTGGGCAGCTACCTGCGCCGCCGCTCCGACGACTTGCCGCCCTTGCCGCCGACCATCATCAACCAGGCCAAGCGCACGGGGCTGCCCGCTGCGCCCGCCAACCGCGAAGTGCCCGACCGCGAACTGCGGGTGGTGGTCAATTGGCTGCTGAGCCAAGCCTTTGAGCAAACCGGCATCCGCGTGGCCGATGACAAGCTGGCCTACGAGCGGATTGTGGAGGCGGCCCGCAAGGCCGTGGCCGCGCTCAAAGGCCAGGAGGCGGTCGAAATCTCGCTGCCGTTCCTCACCGCCGACACCACCGGCCCCAAGCACCTGAATGCCCGCCTCACGCGCGACATGATCGCCGAACTGGTCAAATATTAGGCGGCTGCGGGCGGCGCTTGACACCTCCGCCTCAAAAAATCTGTCACCGGTGTGTAGCGCGCTAACCGCAATCACGGCAAGATCGCTGAGCGGGCTAGCGTAGCGTCTTGGGCTGCGTCCATCGAACCATTCTAAGGATTGTGCCAATGCGGTTACTGGCCGGGCTTGAGCGCCAAAACAAATACGCCATCCTCGTTTCAGGTTTCGCTCTCATTGGCGTGATTGGCGCAATGGATTTCGCCAGCGGCTATGAGTTCGCCATCTCGGTCTTCTATGTTTTGCCGATTGCGCTAATCACCTGGCGCACCAGCCGCCGGTTTGGGCTGGCGGCGGCGATCACCAGCGCGATCGTTTGGCTTGGCGCCGACCTGGGCAGCGGCCACCCCTACTCTCATCCCTTCATTCCCCTGTGGAATTCGCTGATCCGCCTGAC
>JAYUUW010000703.1:0-2895 GCA_043754665.1 Anaerolineales bacterium
ACGGCGGCGGCCAGCGCGTCGATCTCGGCCGGGCGCAGGCACGGGTCGATCAGCAGCGCCTCGCCGGCGTTGACGAAAGCGCCGCTGTTGGTCAGAAAGAAGTCGCTCTGCGCGACCAGCAGGTCGGGCGTGAGGGCGGAGGGGGCGAGTGACATGGTTAGGCTCCGGCGGGGGCGGCAGTGCGCAGGGCTTTGGCCTTGCGCGGGGCGGCGGGCGTCTCGGTGCGCTTTTCCATATAGTCGTCGTAGCTGCCCTGGTAAACCTTCAGGCGGCCGGGGCTCACTTCCCACACCTGCGTAGCCAGCCGGTTCACCAGGTAGCGGTCGTGCGAGACCAACAGGATGGTGCCGGGGAATTCTTCGAGCGTCTCTTGCAGCACCTCCTGCGCGGGCAGGTCGAGGTGGTTGGTGGGCTCGTCGAGCAGCAGCAGGTTCGCGCCTTCGAGCGCCAGCAGGGCCAGCGCCAGCCGGCCGCGCTCGCCGCCGCTGAGCGCGCTGATGGGCTTGTAGATGTCATCGCCGGTGAACAGGTATTGCGCGAGGTAGCTGCGGCTCTTCTGCTCGCTCATGGCCTGGTGGCGGTTGAGCGTTTGCAGCAGGGTGTCGGTGGCCACCAGCGCCTCGTGCGCCTGCGCGAAGTAGCCGACCTTGAGCTTGGGGCCGACGCTGATGGTGCCGGCCAGCGGGGCCAGCTCGCCCAGCAGCGTGCGTAATAACGTGGTCTTGCCCACGCCGTTGGGGCCGAGCACGGCCGCGCACTCGCCGCGGTGCAGCGCCAGGTCGCCGGCGTTGATGAGCGGCGTGCCGGGGTAGCCCACGCGCAGCCCTTCGGTGCGCAGCACAATGTGGCTGCCGTGGCGCGCCAGCCGCAGCTCGTGGGCGGCCTCCAGGCTGAGGCGCATGATGGACGGGGCGCGCGGCGGCGTGAGGCCGCGAATGTGCTTGGCGGCGTCGGAGATGGAGAGCGGCTGGGCGGCGGCCTTCTGCACCTCGGCGCTTTGCTGCGCCCAGGGGATGGTGAGCGCGGCCAGCCCGGACAGCTCAATAATCGCTAGTTCGCGGCTCAGGCGCTTGAGTTTGCCCTCGGCGATGGCGTGCGTGCTCTCGCGGGCGTAGCCGTGCTTGATGAACTCGAACTCGGCCGCCAGCCGTTCTTTGTTGGCGATAAAGACGGCTTGCTGCCGCTCCCAGCGCTCTTGGCGCTGCTTGAGGTAGGCGCTGTAGTTGCCGGAGTAGCTTTCCAGGCCGGTGCGGTGCATCTCCCAAATGGTGTCGACCACGTGATCGAGGAAGTAGCGGTCGTGGCTGACCACCAGCAGGCCGCCTGGCCATTGGCGCAGCACCGTCTCCAGCCACTCGACCGCGTCGGTGTCGAGGTGGTTGGTGGGCTCGTCGAGAATCAGCAGGTCGGGTGCTTCGAGCAGCAGGCGGGCCAGCAGGGCGCGGGTCTTCTGGCCGCCGCTGAGGTGCGGGATGGGCAACTCCCACTGGTCGCGGCCGAAGCCGAGGCCGGTGAGGGTCTGCTGAATGCGCACGTCGTAGTCGTAGCCGCCGGCCACGGCAAAGGCGGCCTGCACATCGCCGTACTCATCCATCATCTGGGGCGTGCTGGTGCCGGCGGCCATGGCCTCCTCTAGTTCGTGCAGGCGCGCTTGCTGGTCCAGCACCGGCGCGAAGACCGTCAGCATCTCGGCGTAGACGGTGTTGTCGCGGGCGGCGAAGGCTTCCACCGCCTCCTGGCGCAGGTAGCCCAAACGCCGGCCGCGCGCCAGGTGGGCGCTGCCGGCGGCGGGCACGGCCAGCCCAGCCAGAATGAGCAGCAGCGAGGTTTTGCCCACGCCGTTGGGGCCCACCAGGCCGACCTTGCCGCCATAGGGCAGGCTGGCCGACACGCCCTTGAAGATATCGGCGGCCCCGAACGACTGCGCCAGCCCGGTAAAGGTTAACAGTGACATACTAACTTTCTCAACAACAATTAGTGGGCGTCGAGCGCGGTGGTCGCCAGATCGGCGCCGGGCCGCAGTTCTTTTTCCCAGACCTGATAGGTGTAGTTCGGGTCGGCGCGCATGCCGGCCTTCTCGTAGAGGCGCGTGGCCCCAGTGAGGCTGCCGGCATCGACGCCCAGGCCCACGCGGCGGCGGCCGCGCGCATACAGCCGGCCGAACGAGTCGTGCAGCAGCGCCAGGGCCAGGCCCTGCCGCCGCCATTCACGCCGCACGCCGAGCGAGAAGATCCAGCCCAGGCCGGGGTCTTCGTTCAGCGCCATACGCGCGAAGGACGTCCCTATTATCTCATCCCCGGCCACCGCCAGCGACCACAGGCTGGGGTCAAAATTGGGGTTGGTCTGCCAGTCGTGCCGCCAACTGGCCAGGTCTTCGTCAAACGGGCGGGCCACATAGCCCCAGTGGTCTTCAAAACACGCGTGCACGGTGCGCACCGTGGCCTCGTCGTCTTGGCCGAGCACGAAGGGGCGCACGCTCACGCCGGCCGGCCACACGGGCGCGGGCGGCGGGGCGTCATCCGCCAGGTCGATGACCATGCGCCAGGCGGTGCGCGCCGGGGCGTGGCCCCCGGCGGTCAGCAGGGCGTGGGCGGCGGTGTCGCGGCTGTTGATCCAGGCGGTGACGCCCACCCGCGCGCTGGCGGGCGCTTGGGCCACAGACTGCTGGGCGCGGGCCTCGGCCCAGGCCAGCAGGTAGGTGCCCAGCCCGCGCCCGGTGTGGGCGGGATGCACGCGGCCCCACTGCTCGGGCTTCACGTGCGGCGCGGTGTCCCACAGGTTGACAAACCCGGCCACCGCGCCGTCGGGCGCGAGCACCAGCCAGGTGTCGGTCGTCAGGTTGATCTCGGGCGCCTGCCATTCGCGCTCGGTCTCATCCGGCTTGTGCTGGTCAAC
>JAYUUW010000704.1:0-9024 GCA_043754665.1 Anaerolineales bacterium
CGCCCTGATCGGCCGCTTTGAGCCGGGCGCGGGCAGCCCCCAGCCGGCCGCCCCTGAGCCGGTCCACGTTAAGCCCGCCAACCGCCGCCCGCCCGCGCCTGCGCCGGATTTCGAGGCTTCGACCCAAGCGCCCAGCCCCGAGCCGGACGCCCCGGCCCTGCCGCACGCCGCCCTTGATCCCGCCCCCGCCCGCCCGGCGCGCCCGCCGCGCGGCGCCGGCCTGGCCGAGTTCTTCCGCCTGAAGCCGCGCCCGCCGCTCACCCCTGAACCCGAGCCGCTCGACGCCGCCGCGCCCGACGGCCCACCCGCCGTCTATTGGGGCGGCGCCAACCAGCCCGACCCTGACCCCGCCGCCATGCAGCCCGACCTGCCGCATTTCCTGGCCGACCGTGGCCCGGCCCTGCCGCACGCCGCTCCTGACCCCGCTGCCGCCTCCCGCGCCCGCCGCCGCGCCAGAAGCGAACAGCCCGAGGCCGCGCCCGAAGTCGCCCGCGCGCCGGGGCCGTTTGCGCCCGTCAGCCGCGCCTTGCGTTCGGTGGGCCGCGCCGTGGGCGTCACGCTGGCCGAGGCCATCCGCAGCGTGCGCACGCTGCTGGCCCGCATGCTGCCCGAAGGCACCATGCAAAAGGAAGGGCTGTTCGTCGTGCCCACCTCGGTGCAGATCGGCCTGGCGATCCTCATCCCAGTGCTGGTGGTCGGCACCTCCGTCTGGCTCTACTTAGAGAACGGCCGCAACGAGCAATATGTGGGCGCGCTGTCCGAAGCGCAGATGGCCGTGAGCTTGGGGCGCACCGTGGCCGACCCGCTCGCCGCCCGCCCGCAGTGGGAGGCCGCGCTCGACTGGGTCAGCCAGGCCGAGGCCATTCGCCCCGGCCAGCCCGAAGTGGAAGCGCTGCGCCAGGAGGCCCAAGGCAAGCTCGACGCGCTCGACTGGGTGACCCGCCTCGATTTCCAGCCGCTGCTGATCAACGGCCTGGGCGCGGGCACGCAGTTGACCAACCTGATCTTGGTCGGGCAAGATGTGTACGTGCTCGACCGGGGGCACAACAAAGTGCTGCGCATTACGCCCAACCCGCTGGGCGCCACCCCCATCACCGGCGGCAGCGGAGCCAGCCTCTACACGGTCGACGCCGCCTTTGCCTGCGCCGGCGGCCAATCGCTGCGCGACGTCACCGTGGGCCAGCTCATCGACCTGGCGCTGGTGCCCGGCCCGACCGTCATTGCCGGCGACACCCCGCTCACCGGCGACGTGCTGCTGGCGATGGACAGCCTGGGCACCCTCATCTACTGCACCTCCGGGCTAGACGTGCCCTACGCCAGCTACCTGACCGCCCCCGACATCGGCTGGGTGCGGCCCATGGCGATGGAGCTTTACGCCGACCGCCTGTACGTGCTCGACCCCGGCAGCAGCGAGATTTGGCAGTACCAGGCCTCGGGCGGGGTCTTTAGCACGCCGCCCGCCCGCTATTTCACCACCGTCTCTTACGACCTGGGCGACACCACCGAGTTCTCGATTGCCGGCGGCGATGTGTTCCTGCTGCACGCCGACGGCCGCGTGGCCAACTGCACCCGCAGCGGCCCCGGCGCGCCCGCGAGCTGCACCCTGGTGGTGCCCTTCACCGATCAGCGCCCCGGCCGCGGCATTGCCGACAAGCTGGCCGATGTGACCCGGCCGCTGGCCCTCACCTACGACCAGCCGCCCGAGCCCTCGCTCTACCTGCTCGACGGCGCGTCGTCGGGCGTGTACCAATTGAGCCTCAAGCTGGCCCTGGTGCGGCAGTTCCGGCCGTACTTCCCGCTGGCCGGCCCCATCAGCGCCGTCAGCGTCGACCCCTCCAAGCGCCTCTTCGCCGCCGCCGGCGATAACGTGTACGTCGCGGATAGACCGTAGAGCGGTAGGCAGTCGGCACGCTTCGCAGAGCAGTCGGCAGAGAGCGGGTTGCGGCCGACCGCCTCCTGCCTTTCCCCCGAGTCCCTTGAGTCCCCCGAGTCCCCTTTTTTCTTAGCGAAGCATCTCTTTCTTTTTTCTCTGCCCCGCTTATAATAGCCAGGTGCTTAATGAAGTTCTAACCCCCGCCGCGCGCGCATGAGCAGCCGCTGGCCCGGCAAGTACGTCATCGGCCTGACCGGCAACATCGCCACCGGCAAGAGCGTGGTGCGCAAGATGCTGGAGCATTTGGGCGCCTTTGGCCTGGATGCCGACGCGCTGGCGCACCAGGCCATCGCCAAGGGTGGCCCGGCCTATGCCGGCGTCACCAAGCTCTTCGGCGACTGGCTGCTCACCGCCGATAGCGAGATCAACCGCGCCCGCCTCGGCAAGATCGTCTTCAACGACCCCGAAGCCCTGCTCCAACTGGAGACGCTCATTCACCCGGTCGTCGGCCAGGCGGTGGACTTTCTGGTGCGCCGCACGCGCTCGTCGGTCGTCGTCATCGAGGCCATCAAGCTGATCGAATCGGGGTTGGCCCGCGACTGCGACGCGCTGTGGGTGGTGCACGTGCCCGAGGCCATGCAAGAGGCCCGGCTGATCGCCAAGCGCAAGCAGACCCCAGCCGAAGCCCGCATGCGCATCACCGCCCAAGGCCCGCAAAAAGACAAGCTCAACGCCGCGCATGTCGTCATCGACAACAACGGCAATTTCGAAGACACCTGGACCCAGGTGCAGACCGCTTTCAACAAAATCCTGCGCCCGGCGCGCTTGCCCGGCGCCCCCGGCACCAAGCCGCTGGCGGCCGACGCCGGGCCGCTGAACGTGCGCATCCGCCGCGGCCTGCCCAGCGACGCCACCGCCATTGCCGCCTTCATTAAGCAGGCCACGCGCGGCCGGGTGACGCTCACGCGCGGCGATGTGATCGCCGCCTTCGGCGACAAGGCCTACATGCTGGCCGAGCTGAGCGGCCACCTGGCGGCCGTGGCCGGCTGGAAGGTCGAGAACCTGGTGGCCCGCGTGGACGAGCTGTACGTGCTGCCCGGCGCGCCGCTCGACCAACTGGCCCCGCCCATCCTCGAATCGGTCGAGACCGCCTCGCGCGAATTGCAGAGCGAGGCCGCGCTGCTGTTTGTGCCCCAGGCGCTGGCCGCCGCCGCCGCCGCCGCGCTGGCCGGGCGCGGCTTCACGCCCAGCGCGCCCGAGAAGCTCAGCGTGGCCGCCTGGGTCGAGGCCGCCCGCGAGTCCATGCCGGCCGGCTCCGCGCTGCTCTTCAAGCGCCTGCGCGAAGACCGCGTGCTGCGCCCGATCTAGCCGCCTCAGCGCCCCCGGCGACCAAACGCCGCCCCGCCGGGTTGGCTCCGTCACCCGCTCGCGTCACCCATCCTTTCCCGTATTCGCAAACTGGCAGTTATTGGCGGTTGCCGCCCTATGAGTGGCGGTCCGCCCCCGCTACAGTCATGTCACAAGCAAATGGGCTTGTGAGATGGAATGGGGCCGCCCTGGCGCTCAGCCGGCGCGGCCCCCGGGAGGCGGGCATGTGGGTGCTGCTGGCAGTCATTCTGGCGTATGGCTTGGGCTCGCTGCCGATGGGCTATTTGGTGGTCCGCGCCGCCACCGGCCAAGATGTGCGCACGGTGGGCAGCGGACGCACCGGCGGCACCAACGCACTGCGGGCGGCGGGGCCGCTGGCCGGCGCGTTGACCGGCGCGCTCGATGTGCTGAAAGCGGCGGCCGGCGTGTGGCTGGCGCGCTGGCTGCTGCCCAGCGAGGCCGAGGCGCTGGGCCTGGCGCTGGCCGGTTTGGGCGCCATTGTCGGCCACAACTATTCGTGCTTTCTGCGGTTCAAGGGCGGCGCCGGCGGCGGCCCGTGCCTGGGCGCCGCGCTGGCCCTGTGGCCCGGCAGCGCGCTGATGGCCTTTCCCATCGGCCTGGCGGTCTTCTGTTTCGTCGGCTACGCCTGTCTGACCACGCTGAGCTTCGCGCTGACCGTCACCCTGGTGTTCGCCTACCGGCACTTGGCGCAGGGCGCGCCGGTGGAGTATGTCTACTTCGGCCTGGGGGCCTGTGCGTTGCTGTTGTGGACGCTCCAGCCCAATCTGCGGCGGCTGGCGCGCGGGGAGGAGCGGGTGGTGGGCTTGCGCGCCAAGCGCCTGAGGCCGGCGCGCTAGGCCGCCGAGCGCGGCCCGCGCCGATTCGACCCCGGCCCGCAACTGCGGTAAGATTACGCGCGATGCCCCACACCCGCCCGGAGACCCCCGCCCATGACCCCCATCAGCAATTGGATTAAGGCCCACCCGCGCCTGACGGCCTGGCTGGTGCTGGCGCTGGGCATGAACGCCATGCTGGTCTACGAGGCCCGCAGCGTCGGCCTGCTGGCCGGGCAGTGGCTGGCCCTGCTCGTCGCCACCACGCTGGTCGCCGGGCTGTGCGTGTGGATCATCGGCTGGGAAGACGACGACGAGGACGAAGTCGCCGCCAGCGTGGCCGCGCCGCCCGCCGCGACCGACAAGCCCAACGCCCCGCGCCCGGCCGGCAGCAAGAAGTAGCCTGCTCGTTAACACCCACGGCCCCGTGCTAAGCACGAGGCCGTTTTGTTTTAACCTTCCGCCGGGGCGGTATAATCGCTCCCACATGCCCGCCGCGCCGCCCCCTGCTCACAGTGACAAAGCCGCCCTGCGCGGCGAGCCTTCTTACGTGTGGCGCGCCGGCCAGACCCGCCGCCTGGAAATGATTCGCGCCGCCGCGCCGCAGTTAGCCGGTGGGCAGGCGCGCGTGCTGGAGAACGGCTGCGGCGTCGGCGCGTACCTCGGCCCGCTGCGCGCCTTCACCCCGCATGTGTTCGGGCTGGAATACGAGTTCGAGCGCGCCGCCGAGGCCGCCCGCGCCAATCCCCCGCCGCTCATCGTGTGCGCGGCCGGCGAGGCGCTGCCCTATGCCGCCAACAGCTTCGACGTGATGCTCTCGAACGAGGTGCTCGAGCATGTGCAGGACGACCGCGCCGCCGCCGCCGAGATGGTGCGCGCCCTGCGCCCCGGCGGCCGGGCGGTCATCTTCTGCCCCAACCGCTGGTACCCGGTGGAGACGCACGGCATCTACTGGCGCGGGCGCTATCACTTCGGCAACATCCCGCTGGTCAACTATTTGCCGGATGCGCTGCGCAACCGGCTGGCCCCGCATGTGCGCGCCTACACCGGCCACGGCCTGCGCCGCCTGTTCGCCGGCTTGCCGGTGCGCGTCGTCACTCACACCCGCATCTTCGGCGGCTACGACAACCTCATCCGCCGCTTCGGCCCCCTCGGCAAACTGCTGCGCGCCGCGCTCTATGTGGCCGAGCGCACCCCTCTCAACATCCTCGGCCTCTCACACCTGCTGGTCGTCGAAAAAATCTAAAGCCCGCCGCGCCCTGGCCGCCAGGCACAAACAGGCCTCGGCCCCACCTCTCCTGTCTGATTTGTCACACCTGCCCAAATGTCTTTTGTTTGGGTTCCGAGGCCCCCTCCAGCAGTTGGACCTAGTGCTGCCGCAGCGGGGGCGAGGAATCTCGCCCTGGACTGAATCGCTATTCCGTCGTATCCAGCACCGCCAGCCAGTCAAAGTCGCTCAGGCTGCGCGGCGTCAGCGCCACGTAGCTCGTGTTCTGCTGGCTGCCCTCGCGCGTGGTCAGCGCCGCCACCTCGGCCGCCGGCAGCCCCTGCCCCCGGTGCGTGGCGATGAACCGCCCCGGCCCCGGCGTGGCCGTCAGCGCGGCCTCCAGCGTGCCCGCCTCGGGCTGGCCCAGGCCGTGCGCCACCGCCGCACCCACACCCTTGCCAATGACGGCATAGCGCGGCCCGAACATCTCGGCCAGGTGCGCGCCGGCCGGCCACCAGCGCAGGTCGAGCGGGCCAAGCTGCCACTGCGCCTGCCCGCGCTGCACGTGGCTGTTGTGCGCGAAGGCCAGCACCTTGCCGCCGCCCGGCCGCGCCTGCTCGCGCGCCGCGATGTAGGCCAAATTGTCGGCCATCATCAGGTCGCGCAGGCCCAATAGCCGCGCTGTGCGGTCGCCGGACGGCCGCGCCATCTCCGCGTGATAGGTCAGCAGCGCCCGCGCCACCGCCGCATACTGCGCCGCCTCGGCATACGCGCTCGCGCTGCTCTTGGCCGTCAGCTCCGGCCGGCGGCGGCGCAGTTCGGTAATCAGTTCTTCCGTCTCCATCCGCAGCGCCGTGGCCGCCGGCGACCCGCCCACCGACTGCGCCGGGTCCATCATCGCCGCCGGGTTCTCCCACGCCGCGTCGTCCCCCAACAGCGGCTCGATCCGCGCGCGATAGGCCGCGCCCCCGGCCGCGTCCACCTCGGCTAGATAATCGAGCGCCACTGTCAGTACCTGGCGCGGACTGTCGCTGGCCCACATCTCGGTCGGACTGTCGAAGCCATAGAAGTGCAGCGCGTCCTCGGCCGAATGGTCGGCGTTGTACTGCCGCATCCACTCGATCAGTTCGCGATTCGCTTCCAGCTTGCCAAAGCCATGGCTGAAGCCGCTCTCTGCCACTGCCGCGTAGTTGTCCGGCGCGCGCCCCGCCGCGTAGTCATTCACCACGCGCCCGCGCGGAAAGCTGCTCTCCAGCGCAATGGCACTGTAGCCATGCGCCGCCACCAGTCGCTGAAACAGCCGGTTACGCAGGCGCAGCAACTCCACGCCGCCGTGCATCGCCTCGCCCAGGCCCAGCACCGCCACGTCGTCGCCGAGTTCAGCCAGCACCCCATCCACCGCCGCGTCGAAGCTGCCCCTGTCGTCCAGCGCAAACGCCCGCGCCTCGCGTGCGACCCACTGCTCCAGCGTGGCGTAATTCACCCTTGGTTCAGCCATCACTCGCACCTCTTTCACTCGCAGTACGCCTCAGCCGTCTACTGACTCTAGGCCGCCCCGGCCGCGTTGTGACAACTGCTGTTGTGGCGTCTACCTAACTCGGAATAGGCGGCCAGTCTGCGATAGGAGTTCGGAGGCAAGCCGCCTGAGTGTGATCGGCAAAAATCCGAATAAATTCGTCTATCGTCAGTCCAGTCGCCTGTTCCAGTGGCGCAAAGTAGGTGGTGTTTAGTCTATTGATCCCAACCCCGCCAATCCGGCTGAGCACCGTGGTCAAGGTGACCGGCGGATCAGATGACCATGACGTAAGCGCAATTTCCGCTTGCGCGGGACAGCCCACGTAGTCCTGACCAACGACGGCGCGCGGCATGATGTACTCCACCAGGAAATTCTGCTCATCATAGCGGACGACCAAACTCACCGGGATCCAAGCGGTCAACCCATCGTCTTGCTCGATATTGAATACCGCCAGCAGCACGCGCGACGGACGCCCATAGGTAGTGAGCAGATCGTCCAACGTATACTGCGCCAATAGCTGGTCATATTGAGCCGCCCCGAAGAGACTCTCACTCTTGGCGTCGGAGCCGCCGCCAGTTTCCCGGCTAGCGTAACCATTTAACGTCACTTGTTCCACAGCGCTGGCGGGCTTGTAATAGGCCAAGCTGACCAGGAAATCTAACCCTTCTTCCGAATACACGAGGTCTAGTCCCGCCATATCGCCAAAGTCATTTGGCTTCACCACGATCTCATCGGGCACTATTGCTTCGTCAAATCTCGCCAGGAAGGTATCGGCTTCTTGAATACTGGTAGTTCCAGGCGTAATCCCCAAGAGACACGGCAAGCGGCAGTCATCATTGGCCCGCAGCAGATCAATGACGGCTGATTTAGCCTCCAAGGCCGACAGCGTTGGCAGAGTCGTTGGTGTGGCTGCTTGAGCCGTGGGTGGCACGGGTGTCACTGAGGCGATGGCCGTGACAGTAACCAGCGGTGGATTCGGTGTGACCGTCATCGCTGCTGGTGATGATGCGCCTGTTGGCGTAGGCAATGGCACAATTGATGAATTACACCCAACGGTGAGCAATAATATGAACACCACTGGCACCCTGAAGCCGCGTAAATTGGTGAGCCCGTTCATAGCCCTAGCCCCCCGAGTCCCCTGGCCGCTTTTGCCATCCCTTGAGTCCCCCCTTTATTCCCCCTAGACCCTTCAGGCCCCTTCCCCCCGTCCCCCGCCACATCCGCGAACATCTCGGTCAGCCCCTCGCGCAGGCTGCGCGGCGCGTAGCCCAGCGCGCGCTGCGCCTTGGCGTTGCTGCCGATGTAGGACACGCCCGCCGTGGCCCGCAGCGCCTCGCTGTTATACGTGCCCTCGACCGGCACCACTTTTTCAACCACGCTCATCAGCGCGGCCGTCAGCCGCATCAGCGCCGGCGGCATGTGCAGGCGCGGCGCGGGGAGGCCCGAGATCTCAGCCGCCAACTCAAAGAACTCCACCAGTGTGTGCACCGGCCCGGCAATGATGTAGCTCTGCCCGGCGTGGCCCTTGTCCATCGCCAGCAGGTGCGCGCGGGCCACATCGTCCACATGCGCAAACGCCAGCCGCTGCTGGTCGGGCAGCATGGGCAGTTGCCCGCGCCGGAACTGGGCCACGGCCTCGCCGAAGCCGCTGGTGTCGCCGGGGCCGTAGATCAACCCCGGCATCACAATCACCAGCGGCAGCCCGGCGGCCATGAACTCCAGCGCCAGGTCGTGCGCCGCCGCCTTGGTGCGGTCGTACTCGCTCAAATGCTGGCCGCGAAAGTGATAACTCTCATCTACCAGCACGCCGTGCGTGTCTGAGTTGACCGCCAGGGTGCTGGTGTACACCCCCTTGGCGATCCCCAGGTCGCGCATGGCCGTCAGCACATGGCGCGTGCCCTGCACGTTCACGCGCTCGCCGTCGGACTTATCGCGCAGCCCAAGCTTGTACCAGCCCGCAATGTGAAACACGCCGTCGGTGCCGGCCATGCCCGCCCGCACGCTGGCCGCATCGGTCACGTCGCCGGGGAACAGCGTCACCCCCAGCGCCGCCAGGTCAGCGGCTTTCTCCGGGCGGCGCACCAGCGCGTGCACGGTGTGCCCCTCGGCCACCAGCAGCCGCGCCACGCGCCCGCCCACAAACCCCGTCGCCCCGGTCACAAAGTATTTCATCGCCGCCGCCTTTCCCCACAGGCCTCACCAGCCACCACTTGTAATTATTCTACAG
>JAYUUW010000705.1:0-4471 GCA_043754665.1 Anaerolineales bacterium
CTAGCGGGTAGGTTCGATCGATGACTGGTCTCAGCTGGCCGGCTTCAATCAATCCTCGTAGGTGCGCCAGGTCTTCGGGCCTTTGGCTGCCGGTCCCATGCAGGATCTGCTTGCTGCCGGTCGCCGCCCAGCGCGCGTGCAGCCTTTGTGACAGACTCGGGTTGCCCAAGTAGTACCGGCCGTTTTCCCTGAGCGCACTCAGCGTCCGCGAGACCGAGCTCTTGCCGACGACATCAATAATTACGTCATAGGTCTGGCCGCCCTCCGTGAAGTCGGCCCGCGCGTAATCGATGACGTGGTCGGCGCCGGTCGACCGCAGCATGGCCAATTTCTCGCTGCTGTCCACGGCCGTCACCTCGGCCCCGCGGCCCTTGGCCAACTGGATCACCATCGTCCCAATGCTGCCGCCCGCGCCATTGATCAACACCCGCTCGCCGCTCCGAATGTTGGTTGCTCTTACAAAGTGCAAGGCTTCCAACCCGCCCACCGGCACGGCGGCGGCTTCGGCATAGGTCAGGTTGACCGGTTTGAGGGCCAGCGTGCCACCCATCATGCCGGGAGCGGCGGGCATGCATTTATACGCGGCATAGGCCCCCAGACTGAAACTGGTCGTGGCAAAGACCTGGTCGCCGGCCTTGAAATGGCGCACGTCCTTGCCCACGGCTTCAATCTCCCCCGCGAGTTCCTGTCCCAGAATGATGGGCCGGGGCCGGAAGAAAGTCAGATAGATCCAGAAGGGCAGCCGGAACTCCACCGGGAGTTTCAGGCTCCGCAGTTCGCCGTCCCCGGCGAAGGCGGTGGTCGCGTAGATCTTGATCAGGACTTCATTGTCCTTGGGGACGGGTTTGGCAACCTCTTGGAGCTGAAGTACTTCCGGCGGTCCAAACTTCGACATGACAATGGCTTTCAACGGCAATTCTCCGGGTTTGAGCGTTCAACGGCTACTCAGTTCTGACGATGTAAGTCTACTGTAACAACGACATTGCCCTTCTTATGCCCGGCTGCGACATACCGGTGCGCCTCCGCCATCTGCTCCAGCGGGTAGCTTCGATCGATGACCGGTTTGAGCTGGCCCGCTTCAATCAGCCCGTTGATAAAAGACAGATCCTTCGCCTTAGCGCTGGCCGGCCGCAGCCCCGTGGTCGCAAAACGGACCTTCTGGCTGCCAAACAACGAAGTCCAGAGCATGCGGAACATTATCGCCGGCGTTGGGACCGTGGCGAGATAGACCCCCTGGGCCGTGAGTGACCCCTGGCAGCGGCCGTAGCTACTCTTGCCGACGGTGTCAAAAATGACGTCATAGCGCTCACCATTCTTGGTAAAGTCCGTCGTGGTGTAATCAACCACCGCGTCCGCGCCCAGCGACCTCACCAGCTCCAGATTCGGCGTGCTGCACACCCCGGTGACCTTGGCGCCCATGGCCTTGGCCAGCTGCACCGCTGACGATCCCACCGCCCCCGACGCGCCAATGATCAGAACGGACTGTCCGCGCTGGAGCTTGGCGGCATCTCTCAAAAACGGCAAGGCGGTTAAGGCCCCGTTGGGAATGGCCGCGGCTTCGGCGTAGGACAGATTGGCAGGTATGCGCGCCAGGGCCCCGTCTTCCGGCAGGCAGAGGTACTCGGCATACGTGCCTAACACGCTCAGACCGGTATTGCCATAGACCTGGTCGCCGGGGCTGAACCGCGTCACATCGCGCCCAACCGCTTCAATCTTCCCGGCCAGATAGAACCCCAGGATCGGCTGCTTGGGTTTCCGAAACCCATTCAGACCCGGAGCGGCGCGCATGCCCGGGTCTTCGGCAGCCACCGTGGTCGCATAAATTCTGATCAGGACTTCATTCGGCTTGGGAGCGGGCTTGGCGACTTGGGTGAGTTGCAGCACCTCGGGCGGGCCGAAGCGGGTGTAGACCATGGCTTGCATATTGATCTCCTGATGTTGGCGGTCGCGGCGGGTACGGGTGGGTTCGGTCACTGGCTGCGAATTCGTATTGATCGTCATGGGGTAGGCTCCATGCCTTGAACGCTACGGCTAGGCTTCAACTAAGAGCGAGCATAGCGGACGGTGCGGCGACGCGTATCCACCGAAAGGTGGGTTGGTGGGTGGATAAACACAGAAGCGTGGCCGGTGAGGACGGCGGCGTCAACCTGACCCGTGTATACTCTCCAAGAGCTCAACTGGAACAGGCCAGCAGGTGCAGCGCGCTAATAGGCCGCTGAAAGTAGGGCCACAGCACCGGCTAACCTCAGCGCCGCGTGATAGGCCCCTGGTAGGCCGCCTCGCTCGAGCGCTAGACGTGGGGCTAGTTTCAACACACTCACAATGACTTCCGCTGCCAACGCTGCCCCCCTGCCGCCGCCCGCAAGTGGCCGACCAAGCCCGCCAGCCCAACTGCTCGCCACCAAGCTGAGTGTGCCGACCGCCCGCGCTCACCTGGTGGGCCGGCCGCGCTTGTTCGAGCGGCTTGACGCCGGGTTGCGCGGCACGCAGCGCGTGACCGTCATTGCCGCTCCGGCCGGCTTCGGCAAGACCACCCTGCTGAGTGCGTGGCGGGCTGCCGCCACCGCCGCCGGCCAGAGTCTGCCGTTCGGCTGGGTGTCGCTCGATAGCGGCGACAATGATCCACTCCTGTTTTGGAGCTATGTGCTGGCGGCGCTAGACACGGTCGTTCCAGATGTCGTCACGCCCGCGCTGACCATGCTCCAATCGCCTCAACCGCCGCCCATCGAGCATATTCTGACGAATGTGCTGAATGCGCTCACGGCGAGCGCGGTCGAACAGCCGCACCGGCCCGTGGCGCTGGTGCTGGAGGACTATCACGTCGTCACGGCGCCGGCGATTCACGCCGCCCTGGCTTGGCTCCTTGACCGCCTGCCCAACACACTGCATCTGATCATCGTCACGCGCGCTGATCCGGCCCTGCCCCTAGCGCGGCTGCGGGCCAGCGGCGACCTGACTGAGTTGCACGCGGACGACTTGCGCTTCACGCCCGAAGAAGTCGCGGCCTTTCTCAATCAAACCATGGGGTTGGCACTCACCCCCGCCGATTTGGCCGCGCTGGAAGCGCGCACCGAAGGCTGGATCGCCGGGCTGCAACTCGCTGCGCTGGCGCTGCAAGGTCACCCCGACCGCGCCGGCTTCATCCATACCTTTACCGGCACTAACCGCTACATTGTGGACTACCTGGCGGCCGAGGTGCTCGCGCATCAGCCCGCCCACGTCCAGACCTTCCTGCTCCATACCGCCATCCTCGACCGCCTGTGCGGCCCGTTATGCGAGGCCGTCCTGGGGCCGCCGGCGCCGTCCGGCGTGCCCGCTCCGAGCGATACCGCCAGCCAAAGCCAGCTCGAAGCGCTGGAGCGGGCCAACTTGTTTGTCGTGCCCTTGGATGCTGACCGCCAGTGGTATCGCTACCATCACTTATTCGCCGACGTGCTGCGCCAGCGGCTGACGCGCACGGCGACCGGTGTGGAAATTGCCGCGCTGCACGAGCGCGCCAGCGTTTGGTACGCGGCGAACGGCCTGGTGCCCGAAGCGGTGCAGCACGCGCTGATGCTGCCCGACGGCGAGCGGGCCGCCCAGTTGATCGAGCGGCACGGCCTGAGGATCATCGTGGGCGGTCAGACCCAAACCGCCCTGGGTTGGCTCAGCCGGCTGCCCGCAGCACTGCGGCAGAACCATCCGCTCCTCAGCATTCTCCATGCGCTGGCGTTGCTATTCACAAGTGACCTGGTTGGCGCGGAAGCCCACCTCCAGGCGGCCGAGGGCGCTCTCGGGCCCGACAACTCACCCGCCGCCGTTCGCTTCATGCAGGGCTACGCTGCGGGGATCCGCGCGAATATCGCCACTTATACCGGTGATCTGGCGGCCTGTGCCGCTTACGGCGAGCAGGTGCTGGCCTTGCTGCCCGAGACCGAGGTGATTGCCCGCACGACGGCGCGCACTCATGTGGCGCGGCGCCACCGCGTCACCGGTGAGGTCACCCCCGCCGCCGAACGGGAGGCCATGGCCGCCATCGGGCCGATCCGCGCTTCGGGCAACCGCATGGCGACGCTTACTGCGGTCATCAATGTCGCCCGGCTGCAGGGGCTGCAGGGCCGGCTGCGGGCCGCAGCGGCCACCTACCAGGAGCTCGTCGCGATCGCGGGCGGGCCGGAGGAACTGCGGGCCATCCATGGCGGCTTGCCCTATTTCGTCGCCCTGGGTGAGCTGCATTACGAATGGAATGAACTCGACCTGGCTGGCGAGTTCCTGGCCCACGCCCTGGCCAAGGAGCCAGGCACGGTGACCACCGACGGCGAGTTTGTGCTACTCGGACACCTGGCCCTGGCGCGCTTACAGCGGGCGCGCGGTGAGCGCGACCAGGCGCACCAGACGCTCGTGGCCGGCGCGGACCTGGCCCGTCGGCGCGGTTATGCCGCCCACCTACTTACGCGCGTAGCGGCGGTCCAGGCCCATTTCGCGCTCGCGG
>JAYUUW010000706.1:0-2135 GCA_043754665.1 Anaerolineales bacterium
TCGAAATGACACGCCAAGAGGGTTGTGGAGTCTGGCGATCGTTTCTGCCTGGGGGGGGCGTGGCGCGCCACGATGTGTCAAGCGAATTAGCCGAACAGCCGCGCCATCAGCGGGTCGAGGCCGCCGCTCATGGCGTGAAAGTTTTCGAGCAGGTCGGTGTAGCAGGCAGTGTGCGCGGCGAGCGGCAAATATTCGTGGTCGAACTTGAGGAAGCCCGGCGGCGGCGCCCAGCCCCGCGCCTTGGCCACGATGAGGGCGTCGCCGCGCAGGGTGCTCAGGTCTGAATCCACCAGGCGGCGGTAGGCTGAGCCCAGCACGTCGGCCTTCATCTGGTTCCACACGTCGCTGCGCGAGCCGCCGCCCGACACAAATACCTCTTCGAGCTGCATGGTCGGGCTGAGGCGCGTCAGGTGCGCTTTGGCGCGGCAGTACTCAAAGGCGTGCGCCTCGAGCAGAGAGCGGTAGAAGTGCGCGCGCGTGTAGCCCAGGCCAAAGCCCAGCCAGGCCCCGCGCGTGTAGGGCCGGGGCGGCGAGGTCTGCCCGCTGAGGTGGGGCATGGCCAGCACGCCGCCGCTGCCGGGCTCCAGGGCCGCCGCTTCGGCATCCATGGCGGCGTACGCGCCGTGCACGCCCTGGGCCTGCATCAACTCATAGCAGAAGGCGTCGAGGAACCAGCGGTGGGTGAGGCCGAAGTGGTTGATATAGATGACAAACCAGCCGGGGTCGGTGGGCGACTTCATGTTCACAAACAACTGCTCGGCCACATCGGGCAGGAACTTGTCGGAATACGCCCCTAGGGCGCACGAGGTGCCGGAGAGGTCGAGCGCCTGCCCCTGCCGGTTGATGCCCGAGCCGGCGTAGGTGGCCGCGCCGTCGCCCGCGCCGGCCAAAATCTGCACGCCGTGCGGCAGGCCCAGCGCCTCGGCCAGCGCCGGGTCGAGCACGCCGATCACAGTTTCAGAGGTGACCACGCGCGGCAGCTTGGCCAGCGGCAGCCCCAGCGCGGCCAGCAATTCCGTTTCCCACTGGCCGGTTTCGGCGTTCAGCACGCCGTTCACCGAGGTCATGGTCAGGTCAATGTAAGCATCGGCGGTCTTCAGCCCGGCCAACTTGCCGGCCAGGTAGGCGTGCAGCGGGATGAACTTGTCAATCCGGGCGTAGGCGTCGGGGTTGTAGTCGCGCCAATACAGCATCTTCTCAAGCTGGGTGGTCAGGCCGCCGCAGCGCGCCAGAATGTGCTGGAGGTGCGGTGCGATCAGCGGGCGCACCACATTGCTGCGCGTGTCGAGGATGGCGTCGAAGTGGCCGACGGCGTTCCAATCGGCGTCGATGCCGAGGATGCCGCCCATTTGGCCGGAGCACACGATCGCCGTCACCTGCCGCGCCCGGTCGCCCAGCTCGCCGGCCAGCCGCTTGGCCAGCGCCAGGGCGGAATTCACAAAGTGGGCCGGGTCTTGCTCCACCAGGCCGGGGGCCGGGTAGTGCAGATGGTTCTCCACGGCGTGGCTGCCCAGGCAGCGCAAGTCTTGGTCGAAGGCCCCGGCCTTAATGCCGGTGGTGCCGAGGTCGAGCGCGAGCATGATTTCAGGAGCGGTCATAGGTGAAGGGGTCGGTCGATTCATGCCGCGCCGAGGCCGCGACAGCGTGGGCAATGGTTGGGCGCTTCAGGCGGCCTTCAAACGCACGGTGCCGTCAGGCGCGATGTGTTGCACGCCGGTGCGGCTTTCGTAGAACGTGGCCACGAAGTCCACGCTGAGCGTCGCGCCGGGGGCCAGGGTGCGCTGCGTGCCGGTTTGGCGGGCGACTTCGGTCAGCCCGGCGCCGGGGAAGCTGGTGTTGGGCTCAATCGCCATAACGTAGGCCTGCTTGTACCACGGCAGGCCGTCGTGGGCGTGCATCTCCTGCCAGAACCAGGCGTAGGGGTAAATTTCGCGCGGCCAGGCCAGCCCGATGCCAAAGCCCAGATCGGGGTTGGTGAGCGCGTACCAGCCGGTGCTGAAGTCGGTGAAGTAGGCCATGAGGCTGCGCGGCGTAGCCTGATCGGGCACGCGGTTCACTTCCGCCGCCCACCCCGCCGCGGCCGGCACAGGCCAGGAGTAGCGTTGGCCGGGCGTCAGCGGCACCAGCGGCCCGCC
>JAYUUW010000707.1:0-2359 GCA_043754665.1 Anaerolineales bacterium
CGAGGCCGTCGGCGCGCTGATCGTCTTTAAGTTCGCGGCCACCGCCCTCTACATGTACGGCATGAGCCGCGAAGCCCACCGCGACAAGATGCCCAACCATCTGCTGCAATGGCACGCCATCCAGTGGGCCAAGGCGCACGGCTGCGCCACTTACGACTTCTGGGGCGCGCCGAACGAGTTTGTGGAAAGCGACCCGCTGTGGGGCGTGTGGAAGTTTAAAGAAGGCTTCGGCGGTGAGGTGGTGCGCACGCTCGGCGCGTGGGACTATGCCCCCTCGCCCCTCATGTACCGCCTCTACACCACCGTGCTGCCGCGCGTGCTCAACGTGCTGCGGCGGCGCGGGCGGCCGGCCACCCCGGCCGGGGACGCGTAGCAGGGCAATCGCGTCTAATATGCGCGACGTTGACCGACCAGCCCGTTTTACCTGTCATTTCGAAGCCCCCTCAGGCGATTGGCCCTCACATTGCCTTCAAGGGGGTGACGCGAAGCGTCTCGGGTTGTCATAGCCAGGTCAAGTTTATGAGCAACTTTCGGCTCACTCTCAATTAACAGAATTAAGATGCGATTGCTCTGGGCCGCGTAGCCTCCCTCCGGCGGCGCACCAGACGATGGGATAAACTGGTCAACGTATTCGCTAGCCGGCTCAATCAAAAAGGAACCCATGCGCATGGACACCGAGGCGATTGACCAATACATCCGCGCCTATCCCAAAGAGGTACAGCCCATCCTCCAGACGATGCGGGAGATCGTCAAAAAGGCCGCGCCCGGCGCGGTTGAAGCCCTGAGCTACGGCGTGCCCACCTTCAAGCTGCACGGGAAGAACCTGGTCTCTTTCGGCGCGGCCAAGAGTCACATCGGTTTTTATCCCACCCCCTCCGGCGTGGCCGCGGTCCAAGACGAACTGGCCGCCTACAAATCAGCCAAAGGCTCAATTCAGTTTCCCCTGGACCAGCCGCTGCCGGTGGCCTTGATCCGCAAGATCGTCAAGTTCCGCGTGCAGGAATTGAACCAGAAGCACAAAGCCTAAGCCCCCATGACTGACGACCTCACCCGCCGCTTCGACCATCTGCCCCGCGCCCTGCTCGCCCACCTGCCCACGCCGCTGGCCCCGCTGCCGCGCCTGAGCGCCGCGCTGGGCGGCCCGCAGTTGTGGGTCAAGCGCGACGACCAAACCGGCCTGGCGGCAGGCGGCAACAAGACCCGCAAGCTGGAATTCCTGGTCGGCGCGGCGCTGGCGCAGGGCGCCGACACGCTGCTCACCGCTGGGGCCGCGCAATCCAACCACTGCGCCCAAACCGCCGCCGCCGCCGCCCGCCACGGCCTGCACTGCGGGCTGGTGCTGCGCGGCCAGCCGCCGGCCGTGTTCGGCGGCAACCTGCTCCTCGACCAGCTCTACGGCGCCGAGCTCATCTGGGCCGGCGACCGGCCGCGCGAAGCCGTGCTGGCCGAAGCCGAAGCCGCCGCGCGGGATGCTGGGCATCGGCCCTACGCCTTTCCCATCGGCGGCTCCACCCCCGTCGGCGCGGCCGGCTACGCGCTGGCCATGGTCGAGTTGGCCGAGCAGGCGGCAGCGCTGGGCGTGTGCTTTGACCGCCTCATCTTCGCCAGCAGCAGCGGTGGCACCCACGCCGGGCTGGTGGTCGGCGCTAGCCTCACCGGCTTCACCGGGCAGGTGCTCGGCGTCAGCATCGACCACAGCGTGGCCGAGCTGGGTACGCACGTGGCCGCCCTCGCCACGCAGACCGCCGCGCTCCTAGGCCTGCCCCACACCTACGTCCCCGCGCACATCAGCGCCAACGCCGGCTACCTGGGCGGCGGCTATGCCGTCATCGGCGACGCCGAGCGCGAGGCCCTGCGCCTGTTCGCCCAAACCGACGGCCTGGTGCTCGACCCGGTGTACACCGGCCGCGCCGCCGCCGGCCTGATCGACCTCATCCACACTGGCGCGTTCACCCGCGACGAGACCGTGCTGTTCTGGCACACCGGCGGCACGGCCGCCCTCTACGCCTACGCCGCCGAAGTGCTGGCGGAATGAAACAGTGCCTGCGACCCTTGCGATACTTCGCCGCCGTAGGGACATGGGCGAGCCTAGCGCGAGTGCCTGTTGGGGGTACGGCGTTCGATTGATAGCCAGCACTGGGCGTTTATTAAAACGCCCCTACGCGAGGCAGCGTTGATACAAACAGTTGGGCGAGGGCAGACGTCAAATAGGAAACTGCTCTAGCAGGGCGCACGTCGAGTCTCACTCGGTGGCATACACACACCAGGGAACCCGCTAGGCGAGCCGGGTTGCACGCTTGTCTGTCGCAGCCGTTGTCATAGAGCTGACCCCAAAGGAAGGGAAACGCAGGGTGGCGGG
>JAYUUW010000708.1:0-1784 GCA_043754665.1 Anaerolineales bacterium
GTTTGGCGGGGAAGCCAAGTTAGAAAGCCGGCCCGGTGTCGATCAGGCCTGGTCCTCGGCCATGATGCGGTCCACCACCAATTGGCGAAAAGCCGGCGAAAGGCTGGCGAAGTAAGCGCTAAAGCCCGTCACGCGCACCACTAGGTCGGGATACAGGCTGGGGTCCTGGTGCGCGGCCAGCACCTTGGCATGATCCATGATGTTCATGTTGATCTGGGTGCCGCCCAGGTCAAAGTGGGTGCGGATGAGGCTAGCCATCAGGTCGACGCCGCCCTCCTCGCGCGAGATCATGGGGTCCAGCTCCATCTGCATCGGCGCGGGGTTGCCATAACCCGGCTGAACGCTGGCGATGGCGCTCGCCATGGCCGTCGGCGCGCCGTCGCGGCGGAAGCCCGGCTCCGGGTTCGAGCCATGCGAGATCGGCTCACCGGCCCGCCGCCCGTTGGGGGTCGCACCGACGCCTTTGCCCATCGGGATGGTGTTGGCCCAGGAGAACAGGCCAGGGATCATCTTATGCCCGGCGGGCGTGGGCTGGGCTGCCACCAGGTCGGAAAACACGCGCGCCACCCGCACGGCATAGGCGTCGGCCAGCGAGCCGCCCGAACCGTAACGTGGCGTAGAGTGCATCAGCAGGCGGGCGCGTTCACCCTCCTTGCCCGCCCAGTTGCTGGCGAGGTGCTGCTTCAGCGCGGCCCAGGTCATCCGGCCGTCGATCTCAATCCGCTGCTCAAGGGCAGCCAGCGAGTCGGCGACCACCGCCAGCGCGGCCCCATCGAGGCCCAAGTTGGTGAACTCTACGCCGTGGTGCGAGGCGTCGACGCCGTGCTCCACCGGGCCGTAGCACAGCAAGTCGAGCACCAACTCCGGCATCACCGCGTGCATGTGCGCCACGTGAAAGTCCATGCAGCGCGCCGTCACCGCGACCGCCCGCTGCAGGTGGCGCTCAAACCGGCGAAACAGCTCGGCCGTGGTGGGCTTAACCTGCGGGTCACCCAGCAAGTCGTCCAGGGCCACCTCGAAGATGCGCGCCAGGTTGATCTTGACACAGTCGTTCATCGTGTACTCGCGCCCCGGCAGCGCCAGCCAGTGGCAGCCGCTGTAGGCCCGCGTGCGCGCCAGCTCGACCGGGTAGCCGGCCCGCTCAAAGCCCTCGGTCGTGCGGTCGACGCCCAGGAATTTGGGGAAGCCGGCTTTGTCTTCAAACTGAATTTCCACGCCGCGGCGCAGCAGGCCGGGGTCCACCAGGTCGCCGACGCACACCCCCACGTTGGCCGGAATGCGCAGGCGGTGCCCGGCCTCCAGCACCAGGTATGACACGCGGCTGGTCACATCGCGGCCATCGGCATCCGGCCCGCCCAATTGAATATAGGCCGTGTCGCGCACCAGCAGACAGGCCAGGTGAAAGATGGCTTCTTCATCGTCCAGTTGCCCAGCGGCGGCTTCGCGCTGGTAATACGGCTCCAGCAGTGCATCGAGCCGGCCCAGCGAGCCGCTGCCGTTGTACATGCGGGCGATGCTCTGGTACCACAATATCCACTGGCACGCCTCGCGGAAGGAGCGCGGCGGGTTATCAATTAGCCACTCGTTCATCTCCGCCATGTCTTCCAGGTTGGCGCGTAGCTGCGGGTGCGGCGCGTGGGCGGCCAGCGAGCGCGCGTGGGCGGCGGTCCGCGCCATCCAGTTTTGCTGGCCGGTCACCACGGCTTCAAGGCCGGCGTAGAAGTCGGCCTTGTCTACGCCGTGCCGGGCCGCGTGCCAGCGAATGTCGTCCAGCAGACCGCCCC
>JAYUUW010000709.1:0-9369 GCA_043754665.1 Anaerolineales bacterium
CGCCACCCCCTAGCTCAAACACCCGCCCGCCGCCACCCTTATGTCTGATTTGTCATTCCGAACCCGGCCTCCGGGCGTCAGACCTGGCGTTGCCTCTGGGCCGGTGAGGAATCCGCAATTCGGACCCTGGCGTAGCCCGATAGCTCCCCCACCCCCTTCGTGCAATTCGCGCGCAGCGATTCGTGGCCAATGGGCGTCCGGTTGGCCCCCCTTCGTGCAATTCGTGAAATTCGTGGCCAACGTTTTTCTCCTCTATATTCATTGCCAGAAACCCCCTCCACCGCATATACTTAACCCTCACCCGCCTCTTATTGTCTAGATCGTCAGCCCGCAGGAGCCACACCCCATGGGAAAATATCGAGTCCTCACCGACGAAAACGTCCAAACCTTCTTAGCTAAGGGCTACCTGATCGTCAAAGGCGCCCTCGACCCCGCCCGCGCCCAACCCTGGATCGACCAGGCCTACGCCCGCCTCGGCTACAGCCCCACCGACCCCGCCACCTGGGAAAAAGACATCGTGTGGATGGACCACGAAAACCGCGCCCGCGTGCGCGACCTGGCCCCCAAAGCCTGGGACGCCATCCTCGACGTCATCGGCGGCGAGGACCGCATTGAGCCGGGCGTCATCGGCCTGCCCGCCACCGGCCACTTCACCGCCGTCAACTCGCACGAATGGTCCGACGCCTTCATCGTCAACTTCCGGCGCGGCGCCGACCAGCCCTGGCAGCCCCCCTCCGCCGCCACCAAAGGCTGGCACAAGGATGGCTCCTACTTCCGCCACTTCCTCGACAGCCGCGAGCAAGCCCTGCTCACCATCGTCCTGTGGTCGGATATGCGCCACCAGGGCGGCGGCACCTTCATCGCCGCCGACTCGGTGCGCATCATCGCCAAGCTGCTGCACGACCACCCGGAGGGCATCCCGGCCCGCGAGTTCGATTTCGCCAAGATTGCCAGCCAGTGCCACGACTTCATCGAGCTCACCGGCGAGGCCGGCGACTTCGTCATCCTGCACCCCTACATGCTGCACGCCTCATCGCAGAACGTGCTGGGCGTGCCGCGCTTCATGAGCAACCCGCCCATCCTGCTCAAAGAGCCCATGCAGTTCAATCGCCCCAACCCCGCCGACTTCTCGCTGTTGGAGCGCGCCAGCCTGCACTACCTGGGCCTCGAGCGCCTCGACTTCCAGCCCACGCACGCCCGCGAAGGCGTGTGGTGGACCGTGGAAGACGCCGCCGCCGTCTAAGCGCCCAACTCACTCTGCCTTAAACCCGAACGAGCCTACTGCACCGTAGGCTCGTTCTTTAATCAGCCCGCCGGATTGCGCTTACTTCAACTGCGACGAGGCCGCCGGCAGGTCGGGGTGCGCCTGCGGCAGCGGGCTGGCTAAAGTCCAGCCGCCGTCCACCATCAGCGTCTGCCCGGTAATGTGCGCCGCCTCTGGCGAGGCCAGGAACATCGCCGCCGCCACGATATCGGCCACATAGCCCACCCGTCCGGTCGGCGTCACTGCCGCCCAATTGGCCTCCAGGCCGGGGTCATCGGCCAGCGTGCGCTCAGTCAGGATCGCCCCCGGCCCAATCGCGTTGACCGTCAGGCCGTGCGGCCCCAGCTCCAGCGCCAGCGTCTCGGCCATGTGCCGCAGCGCCGCCTTGGTGATGCCATAAGCGCTCAGGTTGTTGAACGCCCGCAGCCCGGTCACCGACGACATGAGCAGCAGCCGCCCCTTGACCCCGCGCGCGATCATGGCCCGCGCCGCCGCCTGCGCCGTGAAGTAGCTGCCGCGCAGGTTCACACTGGTCAGGCGGTCGAACGCTTCGGGCGTGTAGTCGAGGAAGCTGC
Source organism: Anaerolineales bacterium (assembly GCA_043754665.1). Classification (GTDB taxonomy): domain Bacteria; phylum Chloroflexota; class Anaerolineae; order Anaerolineales; family UBA6663; genus JADZEK01. The sequence goes on from JAYUUW010000709.1 coordinate 1,840, forward strand.
CATAGTTGGTCAGCCCGGCCACCGCCGCCGCCACCCGCAGCCCGCCCAGTTCCGCATCCACCTCGGCCACCATCGCCCGCACCGCGGCCACATCGGCCACATCCAGCCCGTAAGGCCGCACGCGCTCCGCTCCGGCCTCGGCGTTGATTGTGTCGGCGGCGGCCTGGGCCACGGCCGGGTCCAGGTCGTTCAGCGCCACATTGGCCCCGGCCAGCGCGAAGCTGCGCGCCAGCGCGTACCCAATGCCGATCCCGGCCCCGGTCACCAGCACGGCCTGCGCAGTGTGGGTCATAGCGGCTCTCCAAAATAGGCGCGGGTGCCCGCGCTGCCCGGCGGCGGCGAGTATAGCACCGCGGCGCCGCGCGACCCGGTCGCGGTAAAATGTACGCTGTGTGGCGAGGCTACCGGAGGAGCGAATGAAGCGCTGCGTCGAAATCCGCTCGTACAATCTGCTGCCTGGCCGCCGGGCCGAGTTTCACTACCTGATGACCACCACCGCGCTGCCCATGCTGCGGCGCTGGCAGGTGGATGTGGTGGCGGCGGCCCCCTCGCCGCACGACGCCGACAGCTATTACCTCATCCGCGCCTACGCCGATATGGCCGAGCGCCAGGCCAGCCAGGATGCCTTTTACGGCAGCGACGAATGGCGCACCGGCCCGCGCCCAGCCATCATCGCGCTGATCGAGAACTACGCCGCGATTGTGCTGGACCTGGAGCCGGACCTGATCGCCGCGCTGCGCACCGTGCCGCCGCTGACCGCCCCCAACCTGGAGGACTGACCCATGCCCACCGCCTACAAGCCCGCCGGCTACCCCAGCGTTTCGGTCTACCTGCACAATTATCAGGCCCAGCGCGTGATCGACTTCCTGGCGGCCACGTTCGGCGCGGCGGTCACCCGCCGCTACGACCAACCCGACGGCTCGATCATGCACGCCGAAGTGCGGGTGGAAGACACCATCGTCATGCTGGCCGACGCCGCCACGCCGGAGGGCGGCTTCACCGCGTGGCTGCATGTCTACGTGCCGGATGTGGACGCGACCTACCAGCGCGCCCTGGCGGCCGGCGGCACAGCGGTCGAGGCTCCCAACCAGAAGCCCGGCGACCCCGACCGGCGCGGCGGCGTGCTCGACCCGGCCGGCAACACCTGGTGGGTGGCAACTCAAGTTGCTTGAGCCTGCCGCTACAGCCCCGGCACGTACAACTTGCCCCACTGCTCGACCCGCGGCGCGCGGAAGTCGCCCGACTGCGGCATGATGGCGGTCTGCCCGCCATCGACCACCAGCGTGACGCCGTTGATGTAGCGGGCCGCGTCGGAGGCCAGGAACATGGCCGCCTGGCCGATGTCGTGCGGGCGGCCGATGATGCCCACCGGGATGTTCAGGCTGTCGCGCGCTTCGTTGAAGTCGCTCAGCGTGTTGAGGTGGCCCTCGGTCAGGATCCACCCCGGCGCGATGGCGTTGACGCGCACGCCCTGCTGCGCCAACTCGATGGACAGCACGCGCGTGTAGGCCACAATCGCGCCCTTGGTGGCGGCATAGACGGTGTGCTCGGTCATGCCCTCGAAGGCATGAATGGAGGCCAGGTTGATGACCGCGCCGTGGCCGGTCGCCGCCAGGGCCGGCACCAGCGCCTGGGTGAGGAAGAACATCGCCCGGAAGTTGACGTTGAACAGCACGTCGAACTGCGCCAGGGTCACCTGCTCGAACGGCTTGTTCATGGTGATGCCGGCGTTGTTCACCAGCACCTCCACGCCGCCCAAGAAGTCGGCCGCCTGCACCGCCAGCCGCTGCACCTGGGTCACATCGTTGAAGTCGGCGTGAAAGGCCTCGGCCCGGCCGCCGGCCTGCCGAATTTCGGCCACCACCGCCTGCGCGCCCTCCGGCCCTTGCGGGTAGTGCACCGCCACGGCCGCACCGGCCGCCGCGAACGCCAGCGCCACCCCGCGCCCAATGCCCGTGTCTGACCCGGTCACCAGCACGCGCTGGCCTGCGAACTTGTCGTTGTCGCTCATAGGGCCCTCCGCTCAGGCCAGCGCCCAGCGCGGCGTGACGCTGCGGTTGACATAGGAGCGCGGGAAGCGCCCCTGCGCAAAGGCCACCACCGACTCAACCGACAGCCGGAAGGCCAGCGCGCGGTCCTCGTCCGACTCGCCGGCGGTGTGCGGCGTGAGCACCACATTGTCCATGACGAACAGCGGGTTGGCCGGGTCGGGCGGCTCCTGCTCAAACACATCCAACCCGGCGGCGGCGATCCACTTTTCGTTCAGCGCCCGCACCAGCGCCGGCTCGTCCACCACCGGCCCGCGCGCGGTGTTGATGAGCATGGCGGTGGGCTTCATCAGCCGCAGCTCGCGCTCGCCGATCAGGTGAAAGGTCTGCGCGTTGAGCGGGCAGTGCAGCAGCACAAAGTCCGACTGCGCCAGCAAATCATCCAGCGCGGCGGGCTGGGCGCCGGCGGCGGTGATGGTTTCGGCGCTGATGTACGGGTCGTGCACCAGCGTGGTCAACTCGAAGCCGCTCATCTTCTTGGCCACCAGCCGCGCCGCGTGGCCGAAGCCCACCAGCCCGAGCGTTTGCCCATGCAAATGCCAGCCGCCGCCGGTGCGCACCGGCCGCCACTGCCCCGCGCGGGTGCGCCGGTCGAGCACGACCACATTGCGCATCACCGCGAACAGCAGGCCAATGGCGTGGTTGGAGACGGCATCGTTGTGGGCCTCGGGCGTGTTGGCGACCACAATGCCGCGCTCGGTGGCGGCGATGACCGGCACGTTGTCGGTGCCGCTGCCGGTGCGCACAATGGCCCCGCACTGCGGCAGCAGCGCCAGCGTGTCGGCGTTGACCACGCCGCTGCCCCACACCCACACCAAATCGGCGTCGGCGGCGTGGGCGCTCAGGTCGGCCGGGGTGTGGCAGGCCTGCACCACGAAGTCAATGCCGGCCTGGGCCATGGTGGCAGGCACCCACTCCGGCACGGGGTAGCTGTCTTCTAACAGAACGGCCTTAAAGCGTTTCATGCCACTGCTCCTGCCGCCGCCGGGCGGCTGACCAAGTCGCGGATGCCGCCGGCCATCTGCCGCGCCCCCGCGAGCAAAAAGCTCATATCGTTGCCAATCGACATCCACTGCACGCCGCGCGCCACCCAGCTGGCCTGCACCTCCGGCCCGCCGCCGATGGATTGGCCGGCGAACAGGCCCGCGCGCCGCGCGGCGCTGATGACGTGCTCCATGACCTTGACCACCTCCGGGTGGGTGGGCTGGCCCATGTAGCCCATCGACCCGGCCAAATCTTGCGGGCCCATAACGATACCGGTCAGCCCCGGCACCGCCAGGATGCCCTCGATGCTGTTGGCCGCGTCGATGTGCTCGATCTGCGCCATGATGAGCAGGGTGTTATTGGCGTGGCGGCAGTAGTCCGGCCCGCTGAGGCGGCCGTAGTCGGAGGCGCGGCGCGGGCCGAAGCCGCGGATGCCCTCGGGCGGGTACTTGCAGGCGGCCACGGCGCGCTGCACCTCGGCCACGCTGCGCACCAGCGGCACGATGATGCCGTCGGCGCCCATGTCGAGCATGGGCTTGATGAGCACGGGGTCGTTCCACGGCACGCGCACGATGGCGGCCACCTCGCTGCCCTTGGTCGCCATAATGTGCGCCTGCACCGTCTCGAGCGACATGGCGTTGTGCTCGGTGTCGATCCACACGAAGTCGCTCATACTGCACAGCGCCTCGGTGATGGTGGCATCGGCGCAGGTGATGACGCTGCCCAGACACACCTGCCCTTGCTCCAGCTTGGCCCGCATTTTGCCGGCGTTTTCCATGCTCCGCTCCTGTGCGACGCGCGGCGTGGGGGTGCGCTGCGCGCCGAGTGACTGGCTGTTGTCAAACCGCCCGGCGTGTGCGGGCGGCGTGGCGATATTATGCGTTTGGTTGCAGCAGATGGGAAATGGGGAGGAGGGAGGCGTTGACAGGTTACCCACGAGTACTACAATCCGAGTCACGAGCTATACAGACAGCAAGTAGAAAGCACAGTCTGCGTCTCAGGTAACTGGGCTATGAAGTGAGCGACAAGGTTGCCACCTCCAGACATGTCAACCAGAAGTCATGTCCGCAGGGCCATAGACTGTGTATGAGTCAATGGATTTGTATTCCTAAGCTGAACTACTTTTTGCTGTGCTTATCTCCCACAAACGCTGCGCTGCCAATTGCGACCTGCTTGGACACAAAGGCGAGTCAATATGAGCAATCTGCAATCCCAACATGAAGTTCCCGAAAGCAGACCAATGGATTTCATCGAGACCAACGTCGCAGGCATTATGTATGACGGGAGGCAGACGGTAGTGCCGTCGCTCGCTCTTAGGGAAAAAGTTCGGTTGCAACGAGAACCCACAAACCCTTTTGACCCAAATGCAATCAAAGTTGAACGCCAGAACGGCGAGCACTTTGGATATGTACCCAAGGAGTTGGCCGGACATATCTCCACCTATACGGAAGCGGACGAACTACCCATCGAAGCAACAATTACGGAGCTAATTAGCGATGCAGCAGGGTCTAACTTCCGGGTACGGATTTGCCTAGAGCTCTCGAAATTCAGGCGCATGCCTGAGATTGTAATTCCATCTCCTGAACTTGAGTTTCATTACGAAGATACACGTCCTGACATTTACGTTTTCATTAATGGCTCTGAAGCACTATTTCTCGAGGTCAAGCGGGTGTTTGATGTCGATGGAATGACCTTCCTGCGGTCAGGCCTGTGTTATCAGCCCGCTGGCAACGGACGCCAATACCAATGGTACCTGAAGATAGACAGGACCAGCGGGATAACCCGCGCGAGACTGGAGCGCTTTTTCCTTGAACACTTCAATGTTGTTTCCGAGGACGAGAAGGCTGGCGCACTCGAGAAAACTAGGCAAGAATATCTATCCGAAAAGCTCAGACTACAAGAAGAATTGAGTAAGACCGACCAAGAGGCGCAAGCCTTTGAAGCCCTCGCGGGAGAGCTAGATGCAGAGAATAGACAGAGGATTGACCAACTGAAAAGCAAAGTCAATGATCTCGAAGGCTATATCGATCAAATCGACCGTGAGAAACATGCTCTTGAACAAAAGAATCAATCCTTGCAGGCCTCTTTCAAGCCGACCCACACTACTCTCAGGGATGACGATATCCCAGATAATGTGGGGGACACACTCCGGAGCGTAGCGGGAGAGTCTTTAACGCTGACACAGTCGCTAAAGGTGATTAGTAGCATTTTCCCCCGGCGAATTGCGATTCTGGAAACTGCCTGGAAGTCAGCCGCTGACTCAATTGCATTTCGAGATAGGAAGAAAGCCTTTGGGCTGTTGTGGAAATTGGCCGCGGAGTATTGGAGCGTGCTCGCAAGTGGCCGAGGAGATGTCGACGCCCGAACTGTGTTTGGCGAAGCGTACGCTGCGAAGGAGTCCGAAATGATTGAGAACAATAGGCAATCACGGCGCTTACGGACATTCACTTATATGGGAAAGCCAATCGAGATGATGCGACATCTAAAGATTGGGGTGAAACACAGTACAGCAGAAACACTTCGAATACATTTCGAATGGGTTGCGGAAATTGAAACAATAGTTATTGGTCATTGTGGAGAGCACTTATAGCAAAAGTGCGCGGGCTTCGGCAAACGGCTTGTCACATGCAAGCCAAATGAAACAGCACTACTTCAGGGTAGCGACTGCCTCTGACCAGTTTCAACCATCTCAAGATCCCGGCCATCCTCCCCCTCACGGCCCCGACTCAAACGCCACATCGTCCAAGAACACGCTGCTGTCGGCCGAGCCGTCGGTGACAAGCTGGAGGCGCAGGGCTACGGTCTGCCCGGCGTAGGCACGCAGGTCGACCGTGCGGCGGGTCCACGAGTTCGTTTCCAGGCTGGCGCACAGGCCGTAAGCGTCCACCACGCTGTCGCTCACCCAAACTGACACCACATCGTAATAGCAGCCGGTCTCGTTCGAGTCCACCCACTGCCAGTAGGCCAGGTAGGGCGCGTTCGTTGGCACGGTAAGGGTCTGCGCCAGCACCGCCGTCTCCGAAATCACGCCGCCCAGCCAGGCGGCCCAGTCGCCGCTGTGGGTGGTGTTCCCGGTGAGCGGCAGGTTGTTCTTGGTCATGATCAGCGCGCGGCCGTTGGTGGAGGCCAGGCCCCAGGTGGTCGGCCCGGCCTCGAAGCCGCCGTTGGGCCATAAGCTCACCACATGCGGGGCCGCGCCGACGAGCGGCAGATACAGGCGCGGGGTCAGCGTCAGCGTGGCCGTTTCGACCGCGAACGACGACACCTGGTTGTCGCCGATGGGGTGGGCGCTGAGCTGGGCGGCGCTGGCGGTCAGGTCGGTGCATAGGCCGCCCAAGTCAACGTGCTCGCACACCCGCACCTTGGCCCCCGGCCCCACGCGGATCGACGAGATGGTGTCGTTCGGCAGGCCCAGCGTTACTACCGTGCTGTAGACGCCGGTGTTCCGCAGCGCGCACTGCCCGCCGAAGTTGGGGAAGATGAAGACGGCGATCTGCGCGGCCCCCGGCAGGCAGTTGCCCGGCACCGTGGCGGCCGGGCCGGCCAGCACGTTGCTGTCGATGTTGAGCGTCACCCCGCCCCACTCTTCGTTGTGCCCACCGGTGTATTGCCGCAGCCGCTGGCCCTGCGACCACAGGCTGTCGCTGATACACTGCACCCCCCACACCGAAGCGGAAGCGTTGTAGCCGCTGTAGATCCAGCGGGCCAGCCACACCGCGTCGGGCACGTGGGCAATGCCCGCCAAATCCGGCAGGTAGGAACTGCACGGCGAGCCATACACCCCCGACAGGCTGCCGGCGGTGCGCAGCGTGAGGGTCCACCCGGAAATGAAGGCCTCAACCGCCTCGCCGCAGGCGGGGTTGCCGGGGGGCACGCTCTCCACATCGTAATACAGCACGGTGCCCGCGCCGTCTGGCCCGGTGAGGCCCAGCGCGGCGGCCCGGTCGAGCGCCAGGTGCCCTTCGATAATCCCCTGCTGATAGGCCACCGCCGGGTCGCCGCTCATCCGGCGTTTGCTGCCGACAAAACACGGAGCCTGCGGGCCGACCCAGGTGGGAATGAAGACCCAGCCCTGCTGCGCCAACTGCTGAATGTAAGTCTTCGACAGCGGCGTGCAGGGCGCGGCCCCCGAGCCGCCCAGATACAGGTTGCGGGCGCGGTAGGGGCTGGCGTTCATCCACGCCTGCATGCCGGCCAGGGGCGCGCCGCCGCTATCGACAAAGCAGCCGTCGAAGCCGTGGCCGGTGAAGGTGAAGGTGTAGGCGGCGGTGCTAGCCGCTACGCTGCTCTCGGCCGCTATGGTAAAGGGCTGCATCAAGGCCGCGCGCCCGCCCGGCAGGGGCAGAGGCTGCCAGGAGGCGCCGCCGTCAGTCGTCTGCCGCAATTGCACGGTCAGCGCACAAGCCGTGCCCGCGCACGCGCCGGTGGCGGCAACGGACCAGCCGGCCGTGGCCGTGGCCATGCTCAACTCGGCCGCGCCCGGCCGCGGGGTGAGCGC